>CBDUWK010000147.1:0-5960 GCA_965370905.1 uncultured bacterium
TTCCCGACTCTTGCGTTGGTGGAAGAAGGGTGGTATGATAATACGTACCCTGAAGTTCCTGCCGGTAATTCTATTCGGACTGGTCTATGTTTTCCTTCGCACCCTGATCGAATTGGCGCTGAACCTGTTCCAGAAGATTTTTCTCATTTTCTCTGGAATCGCATTTGCTGCTGCCAAGTACCTGGGTAAGCTCTTCGGCTGGATACTTAAATACGTACTGGCTCCACTGCTGAAGCTTTTCGATATAGGTTACTCTAAATTGGCGGACGGTTATCCGCGAGTGCTCCGGTCGGCGCTGGCGAATCCTGTTAGAGTTCTGGGTGGGGCATTTGTCCTGTTCGCTCTCTGTTTCGTTATTCTTCTCCCCCGTTTGGGCAGTGAACTCATCCCCGAAGTTCACCAGGGTGAGTTCATCATAGAGATGACCTATCCTGTGGGCACGCCGGTAGAAACTACCGCGCGTCGTTCCCTCAGCCTGGAGGAAACCGCAGGCACCCTTGCTGACGTGGAAAGAGTTTCCCTGGCGGCAGGAGTGGAGAAGACCTCCTTCAGCACTGCCGAAGAAGGCGAGCACACCTCCAAAGTAACTATTCGCCTCTATCCCGGCGGCGATCTCAAAGAAAAGGAAGAGATGGTAATCCAGAGACTTCGGAATCGAATGAGTAGTATCCCCGAAGTCGAGACCAAGATTTCACACCCCACCTTATTCAGTTATAGGACGCCTGTCGAAGTGGAGGTGAGTGGCTATAATCTGCGCCAACTCGGGGAGCTCGCTGCTGAAATTGAAGGCGTCATATCCGAAGTCCCGGGGTTGGTCGATGTAAGATCTACCTTTACTATGGGCAATCCTGAAATTCACGTCAATTACGACCGTATACGCGTCGCCTCTCTCGGACTGAATGTGCAGGCAATCGCCTCGCTGGTCCGCGATAAGGTTCTGGGAGACGTCGCAACCGAATACAGGCAGGGAGATCGCCGTATAGATATCCGTGTTCGCGTTAGAGATGATGACCGCGCCACCGTCGAAGATTTGAAACGCCTCGTAATCAATCCTGGCAACCCGCGCCCCATTCCTCTCTCTGCCGTAGCCGAAGTGGTACGGGATCGCGGCCCGGCGCGCATCTGGCGTGTAGATCAGCAGCGTACCGCCCGCATATCAGCCAATGTGGTCGGCCGTGACCTGGGAGGTGCGTTTGAAGAACTCAAGGAAAACTTCGCTCAGTTGACCATTCCTGCAAATATGGGACTCAACATAACCGGCCAGAATCGCGAAATGGAGGAATCCTTGAACAGCTTGGTTTTCGCTCTCCTCCTGGCTGTCTTCCTCGTATATATAGTCATGGCTTCGCAATTTGAATCTCTCCTGCATCCCTTTGTAATTTTGTTCACCATACCACTGGCGGGTATCGGAGTGATATTCCTGCTGTGGGTCTTAAATATATCTCTATCCATCGTGGTATATCTGGGTATGATCATGTTGACCGGTATCGTGGTCAATAACGCCATCGTTCTGGTTGATTACATCAATCGGTTGCGGCGGCGCGGACTGCAGCTGCATGAAGCCATAGTGCAGGCGGGTCAGGTGCGCATGAGGCCTATCTTAATGACTACGGCCACCACGGTTTTGGCTTTGATCCCCATGTCCCTGGGTTTAGGAGAAGGCGCAGAAATCCGCTCGCCTATGGCTTTAACCGTAATCGCCGGATTGATCAGTTCGACCATTCTCACCCTGATTGTAATACCCACTGTCTATTCGCTGGTAAATAGAGATAAGCCGATCCAGTCATGATATGTTATCATTATTTTTAGCCAATCCCCAAAATGACTGAACCTACCAAAACTAAGAGTTCCCTGCTTCCCCGCTTGTCTGTGCAGCGTCCCGTCAGCATCCTGATGATCTTCTGCGCCATCCTCATGGTCGGCGCCATCTCCTACGTCAAGCTGCCTATAACCTTGATGCCCTCAGGCTTCGATCCGCCCTTCCTCTTCGTCTGGGTTACCTATCGCACTTCCAATCCCGCCGAAATCGAAGAGCAGATTACCCGGCCGCTGGAACAACAACTGCGTACCGTCAGGCACCTCGAGGAGGTTTACAGCTGGTCTGAGTCAAATGGGGCTGGATTCTGGTTGGAATTTGAGAAAACCACCGATATGAACGTGGCTTACAATCAGGTATACGACCGCATGGAACGCGCCCGCGCCGAAATGCCCGACGATCAGCGCTATTATTATATCAATCGGTTCTCCAACGATGACGAAGAGATAGTCTATCTGGGAATAAACTTGCGCGGCTCCTACGAAGATCTCTTCTATATGGTTACCGAACACATCCAGAGACCTCTGGAGCGTATCGAAGGAGTGGCCAAGGTCGAAGTCTGGGGAGTTTATGAGAAGGTTATCCAGGTCGAGCTGGATCCCGTCCGCGCTGCCGCTCATAGAGTCAATATCTATGACCTGGTGCAGAATCTGTATAACGATAACTTTGCCCTGAGTTCCGGATGGGTAAATGATGCAGGAAAAAAGCTTTACGTGCGGTCCCTGGGCAGGTACCAGAGCATCGAGGAGATCGGCCGGCTGCCGGTCAAAGGCCCCAATATTCTCCTCGAACATGTGGCCAACGTCACCTACGAAGTGCCCGAAATCAGGTGGCACCGGCGACTCAATCGTGAACCATCCGTCACCCTCGGAGTTTACAAGGAATCCACCGCCAATACCGTCGATTTGTGCAATCGCATCGTAAATGCCATCGAAACGGATATCAAACCCAATCCAGCCCTTAAAAATTCCGATTTTGAGATTCTGTTCAATCAGGGTGCCTATATCGTTGAAGCTATTGACAACCTCAAAGTTTCGGGCCTTTGGGGTGCTTTCTTCGCCTTTTGGGTGCTCTTTTTCTTCCTGCGGCATTGGCGTATGACCCTGATCGTGGTCTTGGCTATCCCCCTCTCTCTTCTGGCTACCATCATCGCTCTCTATTTTACCGGTTGGACTTTAAACCTCATGACCTTGATGGGCTTGATGATCTGCGTGGGCTTGGTCGTCGATAACGCCATCGTCATCACCGAGAGTATCTTTCTGGCTAAGACGCGCGGCGCGCCCCCGGGTAAAGCCGCCATAAAGGGCGCCAGCGAAGTTGCCCTCGCAGTTACTATGGCGACCCTCACTACCGTAGTGGTCTTCCTGCCTCTGATGTTGATGAATGACAATGTAGGTTTTGCCTTTTATATGCAGAGGATAGGTATGCCCGTGGTTATTGCCATTCTTGCTTCATTGATAATCGCCCTCTTAATTATTCCCTTGGCCACCAGAGTCCTGATACGTACCACTCAGATTCGCACTTCAAACTTCCTTGATAAGCTGTCCCAGCGTTATAAACGCACCTTATCATGGGTCATGAACCACCGCTTCGATGCCGCGTTGATAGCATTTCTCTTCTTCGTCTTCAGCCAGGGATATATCGCTTCACTGGTACCCAAGACCGACATGGCTGAAGGAAACATCAACGATTTCAGGATTAGATTCAATCTGCCGGAAAATTACACCGAGGAGAAGGCGCGCAAATTGATAGTTGCCGTCGAAGATCTCCTCTATCAGAAGGAAGAACAATACGATGTGCGTGCCGTGGATGCCCGCTATTCTCGCACCTGGGCTCAGGTGCGGACTTATCTACATCCATCAAGAGACGTGGTCTGGTGGAGGGTGGCGGCTAAATCGATTGGGAAAGTGCTGGGTGTTTGGCCTGAAGGCCCCATGACCCGCGAGGAGGTCATCGAGGACATGAAAGAGAGGGTTCCCGAACTGCCCGGAGTCGACGTAGCCTTCGGCTGGCGCTGGGATCCCACCTCAGATAATGCCGTCGAAGTAACCCTCTACGGTGATGACACCGGCATACTCGTCGAACTCGCTGCGGAAGTAAAGCAGCATTTCCGCCGCCTGCCCGGAGTATCCGGTGTGGAACTGGACATCGAAGACGGGGCGGATGAGATTCAAGTCAGATTGAATCGGGAACTGGCCAAACGCTATAACCTCAATCCTGCCAGCGTAGCCAGTACTATTTCCTATGCTTTACGAGGCTATGAATTGCCCGATTTCCACACCGAAGACCGCGAAATTCCCATGCGTACCCAATTGGCCAAATCTGAACGGGAAACTCTGGAACAGTTGCAGAACCTCGCGTTTTACACCGAGAGCGGCGCTACTATCCCGCTCGGCGTTGCCGCCGATTTCCAGGTGAAGAAAGGCTGGAACGAAATCCACCGCCGTAACGGTAAAACCAGCCTGCAGATGAAGATCTATACAACTCAGGACAATATGGAGAAAATGTCCCAACAGATCGATTTCGCTTTGGCCAATATGCAGTTTCCACGAGGCTACAGCGCCGACAAAGGAAGCCGTTTCGATGACTGGGACGAATCCAACGAAGCCCAGAATTTCGGCATGATTATGGCCATAGTCTTCGTCTTTCTTTTGATGGGCGTTCTCTTCGAATCTTTTGTCCTGCCTCTCTCTGTCATAGTTTCCATCCCCTTCTCTTTTATCGGAGCCTACTGGCTTCTATTCCTCACCGGTACCCCATTTGACCTCATGGCCGGCATCGGCATGATTATATTGGTCGGTATCGTGGTTAATAACGCCATCGTCCTGGTAGACCTGATCAACCGGTTGCGCAATGAAGGCATATCCCGCACCGAAGCGATCCTGGAAGCGGGGCTCCGCCGTTTTCGCCCCATTCTCATGACCGCTTTGACCACCATTTTTGGATTGTTACCTATGGCTATGGGCAACGCTTCGCTGATCGGCATTCCCTACGCACCTCTGGGACGCACCATCATCGGCGGTTTGATATCCTCCACCTTCCTGACCCTCTTGATCGTGCCTATAGCATACAGCTATTTCGATGATCTGCGCATCTTTATGCAGAGATTCAGCGCTCGCATCTTCAGTCGTAAAGAGAGCACCGTATGACGCCCTTCCCGGTGATGATTTCCGCTGAGCTCTCCTCGCTGTGGCATGACGCCTGGATCATGCTCCGCTGGGGCAATCCTCTTGGGCTGGTCTTCTCTGCAATTATCGGCGCTTCCCTGGGTTCCTTCTCCAACGTAGTTATATTTCGCCTGCCCCGCGGTCAGTCGCTGCTGAAACCAGCTTCACACTGCCCCCTATGCAATATTCCTATCCCCATAATCCATAACGTCCCCCTCTTAAGCTATTTAATATTGCACGGCCGTTCGCGCTGTTGCAACCGCCCCATCTCAAGCCGCTACCCGGTAGTGGAACTGCTCGGAGCGCTGATCCTCGCGACTCTCTATCTTCTGGATGGCTGGAGGTTGGACTTTGTCTTCCATGGCGCTTGGATGTTGCTGCTGCTCATACTGGCGGCAATAGATCTGGAACACCTGCGCCTGCCCAACGTATTGGTTGCCACCGGTGCAGTATTCAGCCTCCTCTGGATGCTGGTAATACCCGAACAATCCTGGCTGCAAGCGGCTCTGGGACTCCTAACTGGATTTGCATTAGCTGGCTTGGCGATGTTGGTGGGAAGGATATTCAAAGGTGAGTGGAGGGGCATGGGTGATCTGAAATTAGCCCTGGTGCTGGGATTTCCTTTCGGCCCGGGGCGTTTTTTCTTGCTGTACCTGGTCGCTTCCAAAGCAGCCATCATCTTCTACGTAGTCAGGCGTGGAAAACTTAAAGATCACCGAGTACCAATGGGGCCTTTCTTCGCCTTCGGTGCCTGGGTGACCATCTGGGGCGGGGCAGAGGTCGTCCGCTGGTATCTGGGCTTCTTTTAAAGGTAATTATAACCAGGGCACTAAGCATCAGAACACAATGTCTGGAACTGTCCTTTTTTTTATCTGATTCCACTAAGTCACCTATAGAACCACCCCTAATTTTTCAGCTTTCGTTTCCGCCTGATCCCGTATCCTCGACAGGGAACATTTAATTCTTCGACCTCGTAG
>CBDUWK010000148.1:0-5933 GCA_965370905.1 uncultured bacterium
TGGCTGGGTACCGTCAACTGAAGATGGCGTATGAAGATGCTAAGCTCGATGCTGAACGTATGGAGAAGCTTTTCGCTTCCGGTGCAGTTTCCAAACAGATGATGGAAAAAGCACGGCTGAACCGTGATATTGCCAGGGAGAACTTCGAAACCAGTTCTCAGACAGTATCGCTCGTGGCTCCCTTCGATGGCATCGTCACCGAAATATACTACCGCCCCGGCGAAACCACCAAGATGGGGGAACCTGTCGTTAAAATAGCTGACCTGAACCGTGTTAACATTGAATTCTCGGTCAACTTCGACGACTGGAAGCGAATCGACAGCAGCACCCCGATTTTTTTACTGATTAATGGAAATGATACTACAGAAATTCCCGCAAAGATATCCTCTATAAGTATTTCCGCAGATCCTGAAAATCGCCTCTTCAGCGTCCGGGTGGAGGCTGACAACGGAGATAAGCAACTGCAACCAGGCTTGCTGGTCGATACGCGCGTGGTAGTTTTATACAAACCGGAGGTAGTTTTGGTCCCCAGGGATGCCGTTATCTCCAGGGGTGAAACCGATGGTGTCTTCCTGGTAAATGAAGAACGCCGGGCAGTATTTACTTCGTTTATTCAGGGCGAGGCGAATGCTACCATCATAGAAGTGAAAGAGGGGCTATCACCCGGTGAAATCGTCGTCATTTACGGTCATAACAACCTGGAAGACGGGGATTTGGTAAACATAGTGGAATCCTAATATTACTGAAAGCAGGAAGGAAAAATGTTTCTTTCAGATATATCAATCAAGCGTCCGGTAATGATGACCATGGTCATCTTTGCTTTTGTAGTTATCGGTCTGTTTTCCCTGACACAATTGGGCATAGACTTCTTCCCGGAGATAGAATTTCCATTCGTCACCATCGTAACTGTCTATCCAGGTGCGGGTCCAGAAGAGGTGGAAACGCTCATCACCAAACCAATCGAAGAGGCAGTTTCCGCTTTATCCGGACTGAAAGAGATGGTTTCCATCGCCCAGGAAGGGATGAGCCTTACTTTTCTTGAATTTGACCTGGGACGAGACGTCGATCTGGCCGCAATAGATGTAAAGGATAAGGTAGATGCCATAAGAAGCGAACTGCCGGAGGACGCTTTCGATCCGGAGATTCAAAAGTTCGACATCGGCGCCATTCCCATCATTAACTTAGCTGTTTCCAGCCCCAGGCCTTTGGATCAGTTATTCTACCTAACTGATGAGGACATAAAAAGGCAGTTAAACCGTATTGATGGTTTAGCCAGTGTTGATATAGTGGGCGGTAAAGAGCGCGAAATCCACGTCGCCATCGACCGCCGGAAGCTACAGGCGCGCGATCTATCTATTCTCGATGTTGTGCGGGCACTGGCACAGGAAAACCTGAATCTTCCTTCCGGTAGAATTGCCGGAGGACGCAAAGAGTATTCGATTCGTGTCAAAGGGGAATTCGCGAACCTTGATCAGATCCGTAATCTTTACTTACCCATGAGCAAGGATGACCCGCCGGTGAGACTTGCTGATATCGCCAATGTTGAAGACACCTTTGCTGAACAGCGGGAATCCGCTCGCATGAACGGCCTTTCTTCCATAGGGGTTTCACTGGTAAAGCGGTCGGACGCCAACTCCGTGCAGGTGGGAGATAAGGTTAAAAAGGAGATCGAGAAGCTTAGAGCAAATTTGCCTTCCGACATCAAGATCGATATAGCCAGGGATAGGACTAATTTTATCAAGGATTCCGTTTCCGACGTGCGCAATAACTTGATAATCGGCATCCTCTTGACCGCGCTTGTGCTCTTTCTATTTTTACATAGTTGGAAGAGCACGGTCATCGTTGCTATATCCATGCCGGTCTCGATTATTTCTACCTTTACGCTGCTGATGTTCGCCGACTTCACCTTAAATATGATGTCCCTTATGGCGCTGGCTATTTCAGTGGGAATTCTGGTAACGAATTCGATTGTGGTGCTCGAAAACATAGAACGGTACCGCAAGATGGGGAAGTCGTCCAGGGAAGCAGCCTCTATAGGGACGAAGGAAATCGCCATTGCAGTTGCCGCAGCCACCCTGACCAACGTCGTCGTCTTCACGCCCATCGCCTTCATGTCAGGGATAGTTGGACAATTTTTTAAACAGTTCGGTTTGACCGTCTCCTTCGCCACTCTGTTTTCCTTAGTAGTATCATTCACCATGACGCCAATGATGGCAGCGCATAAATTGGGGAAACCAGTCTATGTCCTGGTTGGATTATGCACAGGTGCATTAGTCTTATACGCCCTAGGGTGGCAGGTACTGGCCATTCTGGTTCTATTCTTAGCAATGATGGCAATTCTAACCAAAACCGGAATGCTCGCGAAATTTTTCGAAGGGTGGAACAAGCTTTATGACAACCTGGCAGAATCATATCGAATTTCGTTGAGTTATTTTCTTAAGCATAAACTGATACTCTTTGGTGGTGTGATCTTGATTTTTATCAGCAGTTTCGTTGTGGCCGGACTCTTCATCGGTTCTGAATTCTTTCCGAAGACGGATGCCGGTAACTTCTCCGTTTCCGTGGAGATGCCCGCTGGCGCGACCATGGCTGAAACCGACAGAGTACTGGAACTGATTGAAGGTAAAGTAAGAATCATACCGGAGGTTGAATCGATATTTACACAAATTGGGACAAATGAGTCAGGGGAATTCACAGTAAGCGAAGGTGTGCATCTGGGCGCAGTGATAGTACAGCTCCAGGACAAACCTCCCAGAAAAAGATCTACTTTTGAGATTATAGATGAACTTCGCCCACACCTGGCTGAAATACCTGCAGCCCAAATTCTCCTGCAACCTGGACAGATGATGGGTGGCGGTGAAGCAGATATGATCATCGAGATCGTCGGTCCGAAAACTGAAGTCCTGGCTGCTTTAGCGGATCAGATCGTCGATAGCGCTGCTGCTGTTCGAGGTGTGGTAGATCCTCGCAGTTCCTGGCGAACGGGTAAGCCGGAACTTAAAATTACGCCGCAACGGGAAATCCTTGCTGATCAAAAGTTGACCACTGCAGGACTGGCGATGAGCATGCGCACCATGGTGGAGGGTCAAAAAGTGACTAAATACCGCGAGGGTGATCGTGAATACGACATTCGTGTCAAGTTACAGGAGGCTGACCTCCAGTTAATTGAAGATGTACCTGACTTTACCATCTCCACTTCCAATGGGCCACAGAAAATATCGAATGTCGCTGCTATAGAATACGTTGAAGGACCCGCACAGATTCTGCGCAAGAGCAAACAGCGCATGGTTCAGATCTCCGCAGAAATATCCGGAACTACAGTGGGGCAGGCTCAAAAAATAATCCAGGCCGGTATCGATAAAATGGAAATCCCGGAGGGCTACACGATCAGGTTTGGAGGACAATCCGAGATGATGGAGGAATCCTTCGCTGAGATGGGTCGGGCGCTTTTATTGGCCATTATCCTTACCTACATGCTGATGGCTGCCATCATGGAATCATATATTCACCCCCTCACCATTATGCTGACGCTGCCCCTGGGATTGATCGGCGTGCTCTACGCGCTCTTCTTGACCGGCAACTCAATCTCCATTTACTCACTTATGGCGATCATAATGCTGGTCGGCATCGTGGTAAATAACGGTATCCTTCTGATAGATTACACAGAAACCCTGCGAAGAGAGAAGAAACTTTCTTTGCTGGATGCCATATTGGAAGCTTCACCCACCAGGCTTCGTCCCATCATCATGATCAACCTGGCGACCGCGCTGGGAATGCTGCCGCTAGCGTTGGGAATCGGCGCCGGTGGCGAGAGTCGTGCACCTATGGCTATATCGGCAATAGGCGGGCTGATATCGTCCACTATGTTCACCATCTTCCTGATTCCCGTAATTTACCACACCTTCGAAAGCTGGAAGATGAAGTTGCAAAAGAAATAGAATACAGAAGTCAAGATTCAGAAGATAGAATTAGGGCGCTCGGTTGAGCGCCCTATTGTGCATCGTAAGATCACCTGAATTCCTATGGATGATTTTACTTCATCAATACCATCTTGCCTGAAGCAGTATTTACACCCGAGGTTAGACGGTAGATGTATACTCCTGAAGCTAAGCCGGAAGCGTCGAAGTTAACTTCATGTGGTCCTGCGTTGCGGTAACCGTTAACTAGTGTTGCGACTTCAGCACCCAGGTTTTGGGCATAACCACTGCTATTTCTTGCTTCATCTACCTCACTTGGGCTGAGTAAAACGCAAACACTTTTTGCAGAAAGCTGGCTTTCATACACTTCGACTGCAAAAACAACCTGAGGTAAGATACAAGCAAACCCCAGAAAAATCAAACCAACTAAGTAGGTTATTCTTTGCATTTTCGCCTCCATTAATTATTATTTAATTATCACTCTAATGTCAAGGTCTTGGACCGTTTCCAGAAATTAAATTGGGCTCCCATGGATCGTAATTCGCCCATTCAGGGTTTTCTATATAAACTCCCCAATTGCTAGGATTTGGGGAATCCCACCAATTGTTTTGGGCATTTACATAGACTCCATAGTCATTTTGCAAAAAGATATGTTGAAGGCCACCGAAATTGTTCCAATGTATTTCCTCTGAATCACTAGTTGAGATACCTATATAATTGTCATTTAGATTGGTATGAGTCACTGTTAAGAAACCATCTGGATATACAATTATACCTCTTGTATTGCACCAAGAAATCCGGCAGTAATCTAAAGTCAAATTTGTCCCATCAATCCATATTCCATTATTACAATATGATACCCAACAATCCGTGATTGTTATTGAGGATGGGCCGTCATCAAATTCAATACCCTTGTTCGCTCCCATTATATCGCAATATTTCATGGTAGAAGTTTCGCTGGCTGTTGACTTGAAATTAATACCTTGCCACGATCCAGGTGGCGGACTGATATTATCTTCAGGACCAATCCAAATTCGCGTTTCAAAAGGTGAAACTGATGTCCCGTCGGCGTGAATAGTGCCGTATATTCGCAATTTACTGCCACTTAGAGTCCACAAATTAACATCTAGTTCTATTGTTAACGTAACACCTTCCTCAACATCCACAGTCCCCTGTAAATAATAGGGCGAATGCAGTTCCTGAAGTGTATAATTTGAGGTAAAGTCATGACTGATTAACTTATTGTATACACCAGGGAAGTCAATTACCATAGTTCCACCAGATAGAGCAATATCATTTTGGGTATGAGTCTCTATATATTGACCTGAGATTACTACATCGAATATATTATACTGCAAAAGTTCACGATCCTCTAACTTTCCAATTTCTGTTTGGTTATTCTGTAAACGTTGATTGCCTTGTCTTAAGTCAGGTATCACTGAACCAACTGCTATATGTCCCGCTTGTCCATCTAATAATACCATCTTCTTTGTAATTATTCTGTTTTTTGTATCTAATCTATATAAATAGATACCAGCAGAAACTCCTCTCCCATTTTCACCCGTAGCGTTCCAATTGAAATAATATTCTCCAGGAAGCAATGTGCCGGTGAAAAGTGTTTTTACTCGCTTTCCTTGAGTATTGAATACTTGTACCGTGACATCACCACTCTGATTTATAGTGATTGGTATAGTTGTATTTGGATTAAATGGATTAGGGAAATTTTGATGTAGATAGAAATTCTCTGGATAGACTGCTCCTTCAAGATTATCGTTGACTGAATTAATTGGATCTATCATATAATTGCCACTACCATCTGTTGTGTCGAGATATACATCACCCCAGTGTACATTTACAAACCTGACTTCGACGTTTGGAATCCCATAACCAAACTGGTCGGTGACAGTTCCAGAGACATCACCCCATTGAGCATGAGTAATCATGGGAATGATAATGATACATAGGGCAAGGATAGTTTGAAGAACTTTATGTTTTTTTTTCATTTTTCTCTCCTTT
>CBDUWK010000149.1:0-5905 GCA_965370905.1 uncultured bacterium
GATAGCTGATGACGCGTTAGTTGAATTTACCGAACAACTTCCCAGACTGTTAATTGTCGATGATGAGCCATCGATCAGGGACAGCTTGAAAATTCTCGGAACGGGCCTGGGTCTTCAAGTATATACTGCCAACGATGGAGTTCACGGTTGCGCCGCATTCCAAAAAGTGAAACCCGATATCGTCATCATGGTAACTGGATTTTTGAGCTTTGACGATTTAGTGCAGCACGGCGGCGTGCCTGCGGACGCATTTGCCCAGAAGCCGTTTAGCAAAACCAAGATCAGCAATTTAATAATGGATATGATTGAGAAAAAAATGACTCCTGTTGAACTATGTGAATAATTATTCAGTTTTTGTTCCTTCCTAAAATGCGAGATTATTTTACGGTAGGACGAATTCGGTTTTAATCAGAAAAATGTATTTTAATTAAAAAAGCCGGGCGTTGCCCGGCATTTCTCATTCCGCATAAGCTCTTTCCAGAGCCTGCACGATGCAATCTCCCAGGATTCTCTCATCCTCCCTGAAAACCGTCCTCAGATCGAACAGTACTGCATCTTCAGCAATCCGCGAAAATACCGGGGGATTGACCTTCCGTAGCGCCCCACTGATACAATCCGGGGTTCGTTTTAACGGCATTAGCTTTAAAACGTAAGTCGGGATACTCTTGCCCGGCAAACTTCCCGAACCCATCTCGGTTTCGCCGGGAACAACGGAAAGTTCGGCTTTACCTTCAACTTGCTGTAATATCCTGCGCCTCAGGGCTTGGGCTCTCCTTCTCACCGAAGCTGGATCTTCAGTTATCATGTGCAAAACCGGGTGAGTATCCTTCAACTTATCCGGCTCGAGGAAGAGTTTCAGCGTACCTTCTGCGGCGGCATACGACATCTTATCGCACCGGAGCGCCCGCGTCAAGGGATTCTTCTTCACTTGGTCAATGATGCTCTTCTTCCCCACCAGGAAGCCTCCCTGCGGTCCACCCAGCATCTTATCCCCGGAAAAACAGATTACATCCATGCCGTCCCGCACCGATTCCTGCACCATCGGTTCTTTGGGAAGTCCAAATTCAGATAGATCGTACAGCGCGCCGGAGCCGAGGTCGTCAATCACGGGCAGGTTGTGTTTTCTCCCCAGCGCGGCTAATTCCGGCAGTGGCACTTCACCGGTGAATCCGATGATTGTGTAATTGGAGGTGTGCACGCGCAATATCGCGGCGGTGTTTTCAGTAATAGCGTTCTCGTAGTCGTGCAAATGGGTTCGATTGGTAGTGCCCACTTCGACCAGTTTGCAGCCGGATCTCTCCATCACGTCAGGGATGCGGAAGGCTCCACCGATTTCAATAAGTTGCCCCCTGCTGACGATAACTTCTCTGCCTGCTGCCAGCGTATTCAGTATCAGCATAGTTGCCGCGGCGTTGTTGTTTACCATCATACCAGCTTCGTGACCGGTGATATGAGCCAATAGTCTGTCCAGATGCAGATGCCGGTCGCCGCGCTTTCCGGTCTCCTCGTTGATAGCCACGGTGCAGTAGCCTCGAAGTGCCAGATGTACCGCCTCCCGCGCCGCCGGAGAGATGGGCGCTCGGCCCAGCGCGGTGTGCAGGATTACGCCCGCCGCGTTGATGACCGGCTTGACGGAAGGTTGCACCGCACGCCCCGCTAAATCCAGCGACCGCCGAGCGATGGCTTCTTCCTCCAGGTTGTATTCTTTCAGCTCCTCGTCGGACGCGCCCAGAATGTACTGCCGCACGCTGTCCAGTTCCCGGCGCACGATCTCGTTGATGTACAGGGTGGGATAGGTTTCCCGCAGGATTTTGATCTCCGGGTGATTCATGAGCGCGGGCATACCGGGCATTTCATCCAGGAGCTTCTGGCGCAGATTTTTTTCCTCAGGCATGGAAATACCTTGACTTTTTAAAGATTATTCACTATATTGGGGATGTGTGGCACAATATACGATATTTCGCAGTTATTGTCAAGGAGTTATTGTTATGGTACGAAAATCAGGAATTATCTGTTTCCTTATAGTGTTGAACGTATATGGGCAAACCGACTACACCCAAACCATCCAACTGCACCCCGGCTGGAACCTGGTGTCCTGGCATATCTGGCCAAGTGGAACACCCGAAGTGTTTGAAACAATTGCGCAGATGCTACCTGATGACGGCCCAAATGGAGACCACTCATGGCTTCACTATTCGCCCGGTGGTAAAGTCTATTATTACGATGATGATGATTTATGGTGGCCAGATTACAGTTCTGTAGGCAATGTTGATTGGAACGTTGATTGGGCATTTTACTTCGAGATGAACGGTTTGCATAACTGGGATGAATATACTAACTTGCCGGAAGCCTGGTCATACTCTGAAGACATAGTTTTCATCACCAGCGATGCCTGGGATGATTATGAAGGTCAACCTACCAACGATCCCTATGCCAATCACTGGTTCTTCTTGGGATATTCAGCGCCCGGATACTGCAAACTGTCGAGCATTCCTAATGATCCACCCCCGGAACAACTTACCAACATTGGAGATCCCGATCTCTTCGAGTATCTTGGTCCCTTCCACTGGTTAATCTGGTATGACAGCGATATTCCCGGGAATCCGGAGGATTTCCCGTTGTACGAATTAAAAATAGTTAAAGACGATCGAGGAAAAGCTTATATCCCCGATCCAGATAGGCAGAATCACAATAGGAAACCCAGAGATAACATCGGCGTTCTCGAACCCGGTAAGGGTTACTTTCTGGGATTCGCGCATCAAGGCGATTATACTTTCGAAGGCTGGGCAGAATGGCCCCAATGGCGGGAAGAATCAGTTTCGCCGAATCCCAAATCAAATCAGCAGGTTATCGCCTCATCCAATCACTTCACCTTCACCAGGTACACGCACTGGTCCTATCCGGTTTACATAGACACCATAGATCAGGAACAGTGCCCCATGGAACCGGGCGATGAGATCGGCATCTTCGACGGAGATCTGTGCGTGGGCGCAGAAATTTACAACGGTGAATTCCCTCTGCTCGTCACCTGCTGGGAGGATGATAAGGCGACGCCGATGGAGCTGGACGGTTACATTGACGGCCACACCATGACCTTCATCTGGTACGACGTCTCCGAGAACAGTGAGAACGAATTCTATCTCCCGCCCATGACTGCAGCGAAGGCTGAGGATGACCGCGTAGTGCCGCAATACGCCGGTTTCGGCTGCGGATTGTATGCCTATAAGGCGCTCATGAACGGGATTGCCACGATTAACTATCTACCGCAGGAATTCAGAGTCAGACAGAATTTCCCCAACCCTTTCAACGCTGAGACGATTATCCCGTTGGAACTCCCTCAGCGTTCGAGGGTGAGGTTAGAGATATACAATGTCAGAGGTCAACTACTCGGTCTGCCTTTCGAAAAAACCTACGATGCCGGTTGGCCGAAAATCCATTGGAACGCTTCCAAGCTTCCCTCCGGAGTGTACTTTTACCGTGTGACTGCGAAGGGATTGGAGCGCGGCGGCACTTCTATCAACATCGGTAAGATGCTGTTGTTAAAATGACACACTCTGTGTGTCATACCGAGCGGCAGGTGGAATTCAGTAGGGGCGCAGCATGCTGTGCCCCTACAATAACTTGACAAACGGGAAGAAATGTGTTATATTATCTGTTAGCTAATCGAGGCTAATATGAAGTGTATCTATTTTCTAATACTGTTCCCAACCCTGCTTCTCGCCCAGGAATTCCAGTTCCGGCAGGAGTTCGACACCATACCCGTGGAGATCAATGGTTGGCAGCCTGCTGCCCCCTGGACTGGTGGAGATTCAGAAATTTCCCCGGAACTCTGCGACATAGATGCAGATGGAGATTTGGATTTCTTTATCGGGAACGTTGGTATTCTCAGCATCGGAACGCGCCTGTTATTTTATGAAAACATTGGCAATCCGATGTCACCCGATTTCACATACCGTACGAGTTTTTTCGGAAGCATCCTTTTAGATAGCATGTATGCAGGCAGGCTGGATCCATGCTTTGTAGATATTGACGATGATGGTGATTTTGATCTATTGTCAAGCTGTCATGAAGGATTCGTCCATTACTGGCAAAATATAGGTAATCAGTATAATTCGGATTTTGTCTTGATTACTGACAGCTTACAAAACATTCAAGCATTAGGCACTTCTCATATTGAAATGGGGGACTTGGATGGGGATGGGGATTATGATATGTTTATGGGTAATAGTCCTGGCCGTATTGAATATTATATCAATACCGGAACACCTGAAGTACCCTATTTCGAGCTTAATACCTCGCAATTTCAAAATATTGACGTAGGTCAGCGAGCCAGCCCCTGCTTTGCGGACATCGATGGTGATGGCGATAAAGATCTGTTTATCGGTAATTACACAGGCGAGTTATGGTTTTACCGCAACGATTCAGATTCTACCGGTCTAATATTCACCTTCATTACCGAAAATTACAACGGAATAGACTATATTCTCTATTCATCTCCCGATCTTGCAGATATCGATGGCGATTCAGATCAGGACCTGTTTCTAGGACATGATATGATGTCTTCAAGTACACCACAATTTAGTGGCATTGTCTGTTACCAAAATGTTGGAACAGCCCAGACAGCTTCGTGGGAGATGATATCTGAACAGTATCTGACCTGGGATTTGGGACGAGGTATTAATCACAACGGAGTAGATATCAATGACGATGATGATTATGATCTCTTTGTTTCTCTACGATATTGTGACTATCTCGCTTATTATGAAAATATTGGCAGCGTTCAGGATGCCAGTTTTCTGTGCATAACCGATAATTTCCAGGACATCCACGTCAGCAGTGGTAAACCATTTTTTGCTGATATAGATGATGATCAGGACTATGATCTCTTCATGGGTGAAGGGATGATTCCCAATCCGCCATATCCCGGATTGCAATTTTTTGAGAACATCGGTGATCCTGAGCATCCTAACTTCAATCTTATCAGCGAAAACCTTGTGCCCTGGAACTATAGTGCTTCCGTTCGTCCTGCGCTTGTCGATATTGATGCTGATAATGATCAAGATATCTTTATATTCGATAATGATGGTATTTTCTACTTTTGGGAAAATACAGGAAACACCATGCAGCCCGAATTTACCAATCCAATCTTAAATTGGCAGGGCATCAGCGGTACAAGTCCGATTTGTTTCTATGACATTGACTTTGATGGCGACTATGATCTTTTTCTACTTATTTACGATCATTACAATAAACTAAGATTTTATGAAAATACAGGAACCCCTGAAAACGCTGTTATGCAGCTTATATCTGAGGAATTCTTAGGTACTGATATTGAATTAGTGTCACCTGAACGTATTGATATTGTTGATATTGATGATGATGGTGATGGTGACTTCCTTATCGCTGGTTACAGGGGCGGTATGATGTTCTTCCGCAACATCACGGATACGTCCTCAGCCCCTCCTTACCAAAAATACCCCTATCCCTGTATTAAAATTAGTTTCGGTCCCAATCCCGCTAATCCCATCACCTGGGTTACCTTTAACCTCCCCTATCCGCAAAAAGCCACACTCGCTGTTTACAACCTACTTGGCCAGAAAGTCACCACCTTAGCACAAGGTCTCCAGCCGCCGGGCTCTCAGACCTACTTCTGGAATGCATCTAACTTCTCCTCTGGGGTGTATTTAATTCAACTGGAAACAGATATAATGACTGAGGCTGGAAAGGTTGTAGTGATAAGGTAAGGCTCCTATTTGTCATCCCGGACTTGATCCGGGATCCAGATGTGTCACAGTGTCATGAAGAGTTCTCTGGATTCCTGCGTCCGCAGGAATGACAGGATAATGCGTTTGGAGCTGTGGGACACCCAGGCATAAAACAGTTGACATTACCCTCAGTAAGTATT
>CBDUWK010000150.1:0-5855 GCA_965370905.1 uncultured bacterium
GTCTGCTCAGATCGTTGGTTACGCCAATGTAAAGTGTGCCATTTCTTTGACTTGCTAATATGTATATGAAATACTGATCCATAAAATCAAGATTGCTACGCTCCCTGGCCTCGCTGGATTCCTGCATACGCAGGAATGACAAATGTTTTGCATTTGTGTAGGGATATTGCGGTACGGTTAGAGATTAGAACAACTACGGGGTTGCAAGACAATTGGTGGGTTATCCCCCTTTGGGGGGCATTAACCCAACCTACAAACTTTATTGGTATATTTTTCTAAATTATCCTTAAATTTGGCTGCGAGTTCTTAGGCTATTCTGCTACAATCAGTGAATTCAATTAACCGCTGTGAGGCGCAGATCTGGCGTTAGAACGTTATTCTCGATGTACTCTTTTATTCTCTGAGCGACAAATAGCTTGCCCGTCTCGGATAGGTGAATGCCATCTTCGAAAAACAGCTCCTGGATGTTTTGAGACGAGTCTATTTCGGCTTCCAGGTCTATGATGTGGGCACCGCGCTCGGCGGCCACTTCCCGCACAATTTGACAATATTTTTTATGCCGCTCAATTATGGATTGTTTCTCTATGGCAAACGTCATGCGGATAAGTTGATCAGGCACGCCCAGACGATAATGGGAGGTGGGCGCAGTGATGAAAATAATGGGAACATTCTCACTCCTGATCACTTCTTCTATTCCCAGGAGATTTTCTCTAAATTGTTGCGGCGGGACTCTTACTTCGTTAAGAGGCTGATTACCGGTAGGATTGTTTATCTTAACCCAGAACCGTTTGGCTAACTGAAATAACCTGCTGTTCATGTACAGGTAATTGAACGTCTTGCTCACAGTCGATGTAGGGACAATTACTCTTTTCTCAGCATCAATAGAGTTGTAAGCCAACCAGTGATCGTTCCAACCAAAATACACGATGACCAGATCTGGCTGCATTTCAGGCGCGTATAATTCCGCCAAAACCCGACCCTGATGAGAACTATACCCCGAAACCGCCAAGGGTATGCTTTCAAAGTGGGTTGAGCTGTTGTTGTAATCGGCGTTTAACAGCTGTTCAACAAAAATTGGGTAGGATTGCGGATAACCCTGCCTGGTGCAAGAATCTCCCAGATACAATATTCTGTAAACATCAGAAGGCTTTGGTATTTCAATTTCCTTCCCTGTGAAACCCCATGAATTTACAATCGGATTGGATGAAGGCGACTTCCAGAACAGGTCCTCATCAGGTACGATATAAAAGAATGCCGTCGGTCGCGGCCAACCGAATTGAATTTCCGACACGTAGCGGAAATGAATTATCCTGAGACCCAGTTCGGGGACAAGGATAATTACGCTGAGAATGGCTACTCCTATAGCCCAATCAATCGATCGGCCCTTCCTGTGCAGGTGATTGATTAAGAACCAAAGGACCAACGTAAATAGAACCAGACCACCAGTAAATATCATACGCGCACTATCCTGCAGTACCCATATAAAAGATAACAGAATAGTACCTAACAGGCAAACAGCAAAAATGCCCCTTGTCAGTCGAAATTCTGTAGACTTTTCCATAATTAAGGCGTCCTAAGCTTCTATTAGAAATTGAATTATGAGACAAGTATTTTCTTCGTATAAATTTAACTGAATTCTTAAATAAACCAAGAAAATCTTGCTCAAATTTGTTTGTCAAAATGGTATGATACTTCTGGTATTAAAGCCCTCACCATTGCAGCCAAATCTAAATGTCATGAAAATATAAGAACCTCTGCATTCTGACTTTTCGAGTTGTAGTAAAAACAGTTTCTTTACACTTCAGGTCCGGCTTCAAGTACTTCCAAGCTTACCTTATCGGTATATTTCTCGAAATTATCTTTAAATTTGGCTGCGAGTTCTTGGGCTTTGCGGTCGTAAGCGTCCCTGTCTTTCCAGGTGTTTCTGGGCTTCAGGATTTCCTGAGGAACGTCCGGGGCGGAGGTGGGCACTAAAACCTTGAAAATGGGATCAGCTTCGAATTGTACGTCACTCAGGCGACCATCGAGTGCGGCGTTGACCAGGGCGCGAGTGTAAGGCAGGTGCATCCTCTTCCCCACTCCGTAGGGGCCGCCCGTCCAGCCGGTATTGACCAGCCAGCAATTGACGTCGTATTTATCTATCTTTTCACGAAGCAGTTTTGCATATTCAAAGGGATGTAACACCATAAACGGTTCTCCAAAACAGGCGCTAAAGGTAGTAGTGGGTTCGGTGATTCCCATTTCGGTTCCAGCCAGTTTGGAGGTGTAACCTGAGATAAAATGATACATCGCCTGTTCAGGTGTTAATCTCGAAATAGGCGGTAATACACCAAAAGCATCTGAGGTGAGCATTAAAATATTTTTGGGATGTCCGCCGCGTTTTTCGCGAATGGCTTTAGGACTGTGTGGAATGGGATAAGCGGCGCGGGTATTTTCTGTCAATGAATCATCGTCAAGATCGAGGAGGCGCGTGATCTGATCGTAACATACGTTTTCGAGAATCGTCCCAAAACTGCGGGTGGTTTCATATATTTCCGGTTCGTGTTCTTTGGATATACCTATCACCTTGGCATAGCACCCGCCCTCGAAGTTGAATATACCATTATCCGACCAGCCGTGTTCGTCATCGCCGATCAGGCGGCGGTTGGGATCAGCCGAAAGGGTGGTTTTGCCTGTTCCGGACAAACCGAAGAAGAGAGCCACGTCATTTTGAGGCCCCATATTGGCAGAACAGTGCATTGTCAGTACTTTGCTCTGAGGCAGCAGGTAGTTCATCACCGAGAAAATGGACTTTTTTATTTCCCCGGCGTAGGCAGTACCACCGATCAAAACCAGTTTCTGGCCGAGATTTAAGAGTATGAAGGCATCTGAATGAGTACCGTCGAGTTCAGGATCGGCGTGAAAGTTGGGGACATGCAGAACCGTAAATTCGGGAACATGATCTTCCAGGGTCTCTACAGGCGCCTGTATGAACATATTCCGGGCGAAGAGATTATGCCAGGCATTTTCGGTGATAACACGTATCTTCATCTGGTAATCGGGATCAGCACCAGCCAGACAATCCTGGACGTAGACTTCTTTACCTTGCAAGAAAGCTTGCAAGCGGCGAAAGAAGAGCTTGAATTGATCTTCAGGGTAAGCTTTATTGACATTACCCCACCAGACCAGATCCTTGGAAGAAGACTCGGCGACGATAAATTTATCCTTGGCCGCTCGTCCAGTGTGTGATCCAGTACGTACTACGACCGGTCCCAGATGGGAAATATGACCTTCCTGTCTGCGGATTATGGCTTCATAGAGGGCAGGTGTATTATGATTCCAGTGTGCGCGGCCCAGGTTGGTCAATCCGTGTTCTTCGAGACCGTATTTGCTCTGGATATGAGTAGTGGGCATGATTACCTCTGATTTGATTGGTTCATTTTAAGATGATACGCATGAAATGAGGATATTTCAAGAGGAAAAGAGGGAAAGTAGTGGGGGATTATGAGGAATTTATAGTATTTCTCTGCAAACTATTTATTAGATTCCATTAATCTGAGAATATTAAAGACTATCAAATTAGCGTTTTTAGCAGCGATCTTATAATATCTCTCGAAATCCTGCTCGGCATTCTCATC
Organism: uncultured bacterium; assembly: GCA_965370905.1. Classification (GTDB taxonomy): domain Bacteria; phylum Electryoneota; class B3-LCP; order B3-LCP; family B3-LCP; genus JALGVT01. The sequence continues at coordinate 3,618 of CBDUWK010000150.1, forward strand.
GGAAAAATCGCTGATACCTCTGATTACAAGACAAGGGACATTGAACTGGTAACAGACCTGGGCAACGGCTGCACCTTCCATTTCCACCGCTTCGGCTCGTACATTATCACGAAGTTCACGTTTTTTTATGGTAGATGAGATAAACTGATCTCCGGTGGCGATGACGCCCTGGATAACTTCAGGATCCCTGACACCAGAATCTTCGACAGCCCGTTCGAGTTTTATTTTTTCCAGAGCACTAACTGCGATATCGCAAAGAGATTTGCTCGCTTCAAATTCAATGGGATTACGCTCTCCGGTAAGTGGATTTCTGACTCCTTTTCTTTTTATGCCATCTGGCATTAAATTACCCAGATCGTGCTGGATGGTATTCGTCCCGATAACCACGTCTCCCGGGATATGATCAGGATTAATCCCACCCGCCACACCGCTAAAAATGACCGCGCGCGGTTCGAAATGTTCGATCATCAATGTCGTCATTACGGCGGCATTGACCGTACCCCCTCCGGTCAGACCCAGAACGACGAGTTGACCTTCAATTTCACCGCTGACAAATTCATAGCCCATTATTTGTTGACTCTCAGGATGATCCAACCTGCTCTTCAACCAACTCTGTTCCTCTTCGAAAGCGCCGAGGATGGCGGTGGGATTTACTATGCTTTCAGCGGCATACGCTGAAGCAACGAATAACGCGATAATAGAAATTGTCAGGTATGGAATGATTTTTCTCATATGGCATCTATGATGAAATTTTCTATTCCTTTACGCAATGCCCAAAATCTTCCAGAAATTTGATCGCTAAATGGCGTAGTTTTGGGCAAGAAGTTTCGTTGGCAGCTTTTAACAGCGCTGCTTTAGCTTCCACTGACCCATCCGTTAGAAAACACATCATCGCCCAAGCGGCGGCGCTTCTAACCCATTCGCTCTCATCATCGAAGAAACGAGTGATATCACCGAAAGTATCATACACACGGTGCTTTCCCAGAAAATTAATGGCATGGTATTTAGCGCCGTATCTCATGCTATCATCCAGCGGCGCAGTTGCAGCGATGCGTTTGCACACATCGAACATTATTTTTTCATCACTATGTTTGGAATGAAGAGCGCACGCGGCATAGTACTGGGCGCTAAGTCCTTCGTTTTCGATAATCCAGTAAAGCATGGGTACGGCATCAGCCTCAGTTACAGTCTCCAGTACGCCGTAATTGTCAGTCTCTGTTAATACAGGAGCAGCGATTTCCCATTCGCCCCAATTTAGAACGGTTTGAACCGCACATTTCTGAAGATAAAAATCATCGCATTCTAAAAAATAATACACAAATTCCTTAGCAGCGGGGTTAACCTTCGCGCCAACCAGGGCTTTGATTTGACAACCTCTTACAAAACTGTTCGTTACAGGGAAATCAAGCAGTGCCTGAACCAATGATTCAGTGGGCACTAATACTATTATTTTCTGAACTTGATTAAGTATGTGCCAAATTTTTCCAGTAGTGGGATAGGTCTGTTCCCAGACTGCAGCTAACTTCAGTGAATCAATCGCTTGATCAACGGTCCAGAGCCCTTCGAGGAGATCTTCTGATTGGTTATCAGAAGGAGTTGTAGTCTGGGCAGTGGATGATAGAGACAGTACAACAAGAGATATAGCTGCAATTATAAATTTCATAGAATTCTGTATTGATATTGCTAACCAATCCACCGCAACATTGTGGCGTCGGATTCAGGAGAATCCGACCTACTCTTCCGGGGGCAGGGGGATTTCATCAGGTAAGGCGGCGGTGATCCCCTTCTGTTTGCGTAGATCTTCAATCTGCCGGAGAGGTCGTTCGAGCTGTTTTTTGCGGGTTGTCATAAGATTATCGTATTCTCTTTGAGCATCGTCAATTCGTTTGCCCATCATTTTCATACGGGCAACAAACTCTCCCCACTGTTTATTGAAAGCGCCAAGAAGGCTTAGAATTTCACGGGAGGTTTCTTCCAGGTTGAAATTATCCACAGCTTGTCTTATAACTGCGAGCACAGCGTAGAGGGTAATCGGCGAACAGAATATCACGTGCTGTTTTAAACCCTCATCGAGGATGGAGAAATCCTGTTCGTGGATGAAATTGTAGATCTGTTCGTTAGGGATAAAAAGCAGGACATAATCGAGGGTGTTTTCTGCGGGATTGATGTATTCCTTGCTGACCACTTCTCTGATACGGTTTTTTACGTCCCGTAGAAATTGCTTTTTATATTCCTTTG
>CBDUWK010000151.1:0-5851 GCA_965370905.1 uncultured bacterium
TGCGTTTGGGGTTGCCTGTTGTTCCATTCAGGTTCAGGCCACCGCGGTTATGGTGAAAGGTTTTTTCGGAGCCATCTGCAAAAGTAACCACCAGGTTATCAATTCCATCCCAGAGGTTACCGTCATGGCGTAGAGATTTTATCGGCTGCTGGAAGGTGCGGGATTGCTGCGGTTCGGGCGTATAACCTTTCCCCATGAAGATGAATATTTCCAGCTTGTTGCCGGTAAACCGCGCAATGTCGGGATAGCTGTCGTTATTGTAGTTGCCCACCAGGATATGGGGCGGAGTGTTGCAGTAATCCACCATCCCGTGTTCCATCAGGGAGAGCCCAAAATCGAGAGGAGAGAGGTATGTTTCCGAAGCGGTTAAGCTGGAAGCGAGCGTTAAGGCGAGAAGCGTAATTAAGGCTTTCATGGGTCACCTGTGCGGTTATTACATATAGAAGTTACCATACGACACACGAAAAGTCAAGTGCAATATTTTACATTTTTTGAAAAGTGCTTTTATTTTGATGTAGAATTCGATCTTTCTAAAACACACAAAAAAGGGCGCAGCACGCTGCGCCCCTTCTGCATTCTGGCTTCTGTATTCTTTGTTACTTCACCAGAATCATCTTCCCGTTGATGGTTTCGCCTCCGGCAGCCATCCTGTACAGGTAGACACCAGACGCTAAATGCGAGGCATCGAAAGTAACTTCGTGAGTGCCCGCATCCCGCATTCCGTCTACCAGCGTAGAGACTAACTGCCCGCGCAGGTTGTAAACCTTCAGGATTACCTGCGATGCTTCCGGCAGTGCGAACGTGAACGTGGTTGTCGGATTGAATGGATTGGGGTGATTGCCGAGCATTGTGAATTCACTGATCACAGCGGATTCAACTACCTCAGTCGATTCAAATAGCTGATCCAGGGGATCGACTCCAGCCGGCATCCAGGCTACAAAATCGCTGGCGCTGTTAGTGCCGGATTTTTCAAATGGGAATCCACTCTCATCCCAGATGACGTTGGGTTCATCGCCGAGGCGACCCCAGAACATGTAGCTCCCTGCAGCCCATCCCGCAGGAATCGGCCACAGCATTCCGGGACGATATATTGTGTGACCAGCAGGGAAGGTTAAACTGCGCATGGCCAACGTTGAGGGTGAACCTCCTTCATACTGGACCGCAATCCAGAGATCGAAGTCAACCGAAGATGTTTCGAGATTCTCAATGTAGATGTCAAGCTCAAGTTGACCACCACCAGCAGGTACTGGTGAACCTGAGAGATAGGTCAGTTCGATGTCCATTTGCGTTAATGTACCAGTTGGTAGTCCAATGATCTCGACGTCATCTATGAACCAACCCACGTCGTTCGTATTGGCATCGGATCCGAAACGGAAACGGAGCTGAATGTCTCCGACAAACGCCGATAGATCAGCGGTTACCTCAGTCCAGTTGCTGGTGCCCGAGAACAGTGGTGTGCCGGAACTGAACGGGCCGGAATATGGATTTCCGCCGCCTGCAGTGCTTCTCACAGTATGCGTATACGACATCGGTAAGGTCATAAAGGCACCTCCATTGTGGGAAATTTCCACAACACCGCCATCGTAGGCAGAATCTGGATAAGTACTGGATGCTTCGGCCGCTATGCGGTGCCAGAAGGTTAATTCACAGTCATCGCCTATGCTGATGTCAGGCGATACTAAGCCACCATCGGCCAGATCGGCATAGTTACCGCCGCCCGTATCACCGAACTTCCAGGAATGAGTTCCTGAATGAGCCGCAGCAGTTGACATATGCCACTGATCGATCCAGGTTGGTGTAACCACGCTGTGAGTCCAGCCGCCCACACCGCTTTCCATATCATCGAAGAACAGTACACCCAGAATACCGAAACTCCAGGTGTCAGACTGACCTGTATTGGACTGCGGTGAAGCGTCAGTCGCCTCGATATAGTAATCTATCACTGTGCCAACGGATTGTCCTGGAATATCCCCTGACCAGGTATCCCCACCTAAATCGGTCATAGCTACTTCACTAAAATTGATACCGTCGGTACTGTAAAAAACAGATGCCGAAGCTACGCCGGAGTAGTCCATAATGGTCGCATCGACAGTATAAGGACCTGAACTGGTGGTGTTTTCCAGCGGATCGTGCGCGATCATAGGAGGCCAGAGATCCGGACCACCGGAAGTTACCGGTATATCCACGACTATGTATGGCATGTGGTTATAAGCCGTAACTGTCAAGGTTACGTATTGGCCAACTTGAAGGGTACCGGGAATCAGTATCAGTGAAGCCAATCCCGAGGCATTCGTATATTCTGAGCTTACCAGCTCATTGTTCAGAGACAATGCTACTAAAGCTCCTTCAAGACCCGAAACAACCACATCAAAACTGGTCCAGCTTACGTCAACTTGCATAGGGTGCGAAACCGACATGGTCGCCGGTGTATCTGTTCTCACCTGTACCGATGGATCTCCGAACACACACCAGTTGTCAGCTTCGTTCTCACCCGTGCCGCCCGTTTCATCGATCATGAGCATAGCGCCATTGAAGCACAATGCCCCGAAGCATGACTTCAGTTCAGGTGTAAGCAAATCGATGACCTCATCCTGAGCATACATCGGAGGACTCCAGGACTGGGAAATGTTGGATCCCCAGAAGCCGATAGCACCTGTCGGTTCACCATTATGAGTGGCTCTTAACCAAGCCTCGCCAAAACAGGTCGAGCTTGGGAATGTGCCGTTGTTGCACGCCACGCTGGTGATGAACGGTAGCATGTTGTCGTTGGTCAAAGCATTGATGCTGCCGTTGTTGAAACCTGTCGTACCCCAGGATGTGGTGCTCCCATGTCCACAGTAGTTGCCTATGCTGCGACCATTATTCAAAGCATTTGTGATCATGGCTTGAGTGCCGAATGGATCGTAAACTCTGTCAACTTCAGTGTACGTGTAGGCCAGCAATTGATCTCGAATGAAATCCATGTGCTCATCGTCGTACTCACCATAATGACCAGGTCCCTGGTTGGAGGCAATGCCGATACCTTTGTGATACCAGTCCGCACCAGCCATCGGACTCATTTCGTACTCAATTGAACGCTCTACCTGAGTCTCGATATGACTGATTACTTCCCCGGAAAGGCGCCCTACGAATAGTTCGAAGTAATGGTCGTTCCCCGTGATCTGTCCATACGTGGGATCCTCACCACCTGGTGTTGCCACCTGGGCTGCGTCACCAACCAAAAGCACAAAAGTCAAACCGTTCGTCTGGTATTCGTTGGCGATGTAATTCTTTATTGCCGTGGAGTTATTTCCAATCGTAGAAACGTCAACTAAAGTTGTCGGTACGCCTTTCTGATTCTTCCAATCCACCAGCGGTTGAACCGCACCGTGAAAACCATCATAGGTGATAACCAGCATGGGGCCCTGTTCCTCGACGGGTGTGTAATCCATCTGGCTGTAAGTCTGAGACATGTTTAAGAATCGGCGTTCGTAAATTCGGTTGAAGTTCGGGTCGACCGTGGTGAACTCTCGATTGCGGACCAGGACATTCGCCCCGCCGACTCCGACCTGGTTCACCTCGATCTTCAGATTTGTATATACTCTTAAGACCCTGGTCACAGGATTGTATTGAAAAGAGTTCAATTCCACTACCTGGCCGCGGAAATCACGCATGATGTAAGGATCGCGCAACTCCACGATGTTCTCCGGATACCAGGCATCTGCGCCGTATACGCTGCCGAATTCATAAGGGACCTTTTCAGGATCTACACTGCGCAACAGGTGTCCCTTAGATGGAACTACCTTCACGCCTTCAATCTCTACGTAATCTGACGAAACAACGCGCGCACCCATCATGGCTCGGTCAGGAATAATGATACTCCGGCAGAGGCGCGGCAATTCGGGATTGCCTTTGATCCACAGACGGCTTTCATCATCCAACCCGATGACGTCGAACTTCTCACCTTCGATGGTGACGTGATCGAGCTCAAAACCGTTCAACTGGTAATTCAGCAGAATCCTGCTGCTGGTGGATTCCAGCACCGTAACCGATGGAGGTTCAGTTGATCCTGTCAGATTCACCCATTCCGCTGCCCCGGAAAGGCTGGCGAGTAAAAATAGGGGAATTAGTAAGCAGTAAATCTTCTTCATAACTTTTCTCCCTTTCGTGTATTGATGTGTCTGATTCGGTGTCAAATATATGGATATAATTTGGCAACATATAATATAATCAAAAAATCTCGAAAAGTCAAGTGATATTATCAACCGAAGTGTTTTTTTTTGCGTTCTCAAACGATCCTCCCATTTCATCTTGCATTTCTACCCACATATCACTATATTTCCGTATCGCTGCTTAAAACTATACCATGAAGAACAAACTGATTATTCTTAGCATTTTCTTTCTCTTCAGCACCTCCTGGAGTCGCACCGCCGCCTTCGAGGACACCACGGCTGAAACCCACATCTCCCGGGTACTGAAGTTGGCATTTCTCCTGCAGTATGATGAAGCCTTTGAGCAGCTGGATACTCTCGAACTCCTCCTGCCGGATCACACTCTGGTAGCTTTATTGAGAGCTGGAGTTTACTACTGCCGCACCCTTGACCACGAAGACGATCTGGATATGCCCGATTTCCAGCGGGAATATGATAAAGCCTGGAATTCTGCCGAAGAACTTGAAGCGAGCGGCGAAATCGCTGAAGCTGATCTCTACCTCGGCATTCTTCTGGGATTCAAAGCCCTGCTCTACCAAAGACAGGATCGCTGGTGGCCTGCCGTGCGCGCCGGCTTAAAATCCGTCAAGCATCTCAAAGCCTGTCTTGCCGCCGATTCAACCTACACGGACGCCCTGCTCGGTGTAGGCACTTACAAATACTGGAGCAGCAGAGCTACCGACTTTATAAATTGGCTGCCGCTTATTCCTGACCAGAAGGAGCAGGGTATCGCTATAATGCATCGCGCCATGAATGAAGGCTTCTTCGGTGTTGAAATCTCCCGCAGCACCCTGGCCTGGACCCTGATCGATGCCGGTAGGTACAATGAAGCAATCGAATTATCCCTTGAAGGTTTGATGAACTGCCCGGGCAGCCGCTTCTATCTCTGGACGCTGGCTGCCGGTTACTATAAAATGGGTAAATATCGCAAAGCCTCAGAGGTATATCGTCAGCTTTACGATTCCATTCATAGCCTCGAGCGCAATAACTATTACAATGAAGTCAGCATTTGTAAGAGATTAGGGCAGATATACCTCGGCTTAAATAAGCCTGAAGAAGCGCTCGTGTGGATAGAGCGCGGTCTCTCCTTGCCGCTGGATGATGAAGTACGTAAACGCAAGAAGAAGACATTGGAAGCTCTGGAAAGCCTCCAGGATAAAGCTGAAAAGAGGTTGAGGAAGAAAAGCGGGTAAACAGCTTTAACCATGTCTTCTGCAACGAACATATTATCGAAACAACCAAAGATATTCCGGAACCCTGCTTTCAAATCGATTGTAGAATTAGCCCGGGAGAGCAAGATACTTCTTTATCTTGTTGGTGGCGCCTTACGCTCACACCTGTTTGATCCCGATCTCGATATAGATAATGCCGATTTCCTTGTTTTAGGAGATGCCAGGAAATTTGCCGAACGTATCGCCGAAATCTTACATACGCGTTCGATAGTAATCAATCCACAATTCAATACGGTTCTGGTACCGGTACAGAGGATAGGATTCGAATTTTCTGAACCACGCGACTTATTGCGATGTGATTCCGCTGAAATCGACCTGCCGTCTGATCCTCTGGAACGCGATCTTTTTCTGCGCGATTTCACTATAAATGCTCTGGCCCTGCCACTCTCACCCGAACAGGGCGATGTTATCGATATTGTGGGAGGGTTG
>CBDUWK010000152.1:0-5845 GCA_965370905.1 uncultured bacterium
AGGCATGTGGTCCTTGAGGGAAGGCTTCCAGATATTTTCGGGACATTTCGACAGAACTGGCTAATTGCAGCGAATCGTTTAATTTGATTGCTCGGCCGATGTTTTCATTTATGGCGCGAAAGTAGTATTTTTCTACGACTTCATCCGCCTTAGCTCTCAGTTCAGGTTCAGGATTTGCAACATCCCATGGTGTGCCAGCGCGATATTGTGCAAATATGCGAACTTTTTCGTCGTAAGCAGGTTGGATGTCACGTAAATCGACGGCATAGCAGCTAATGATTTTCTCTTGCACCCAAGGCGCGTTCTCATCCATCGGATAAAGGGTCAGATAAGATTGATAGGCATCGATAGCCTGGTGATATCTTCCGATTTGGAATTTATATATATCCCCAAGGTATTCGATTATTCGTTTACCGTAGGTCTTAGAGCGGATCGAATCTTCCTGAACGAATGCCACTGCCGCTTCAACTCCGGAACCTGCCCATTCAGAGGAATCCTGGGCGAAACATACGCTCGTGTACTCCAACGCCTCATCCAGCATATTTGTGTAAATAATGTCCTCTGTTGCGCCGGCGCCATCGAGACTAACTTCGACGGTTCGTGTGAAATATTCTATGGCTGCAGGATAATTAGCCCTGGTAAAATTGCACCAGCCTATTTTATAAAGGCCTCGAGCATACCAACTCGTTTCCGGAAACCTCTCCAATTCTGAGTAATAAGCTATCGCCTCATCATATTTAGGAGGCTTCTGATAAAAGTTATGTTCAGCGACGCGCCAGTAAGCTTCAGGGACGAACTTTGAATTCCGATACTTTTCTATTAAGGTGTTATATAACGTTAAGGCTTCAAGCCTATCTTCCTCTAAATTTGAATTATTTTTTACATAGGCTATATTATAGAGAGCATCGTCCACGTATTCAGATGAAGGAAACTCGTCAATGATGCGCTGATATTTCTCCAATGCAGGCTTGAAGACCGACACATCGTTGGTAACGAAGAACTGATCTTCGGCACGTCGATAATATATTTCCGCCATCCGGTAAATGAAATCTACGATCATCTCCTGCTTGGCCATGTAGTGGTTGAGAGCGATCTTTTGTCTATAACTATCAAGAAATATCTCACCTCTTGCCAGGATAGAGTCTTCAAGGGCGATGACTTCTTCTTCGAGGTGAATTCTTTCTTCTTCATATTCAGTACGCATTGCAGTGATCTTTTCGGGAGATAGGGTGGACAGACGCGCCATTTCTATATGAAAAAGGAGATCTTTGAAGCGTTCCTGAAGTTTTGTCAGGCGTTGGTAGTACCCTTTACTGACCGGCTTCTCTGTATTTCGGCGTAGGTCTTCCAATTCTTGCAGACGCTGGATAATCCTCTCCCCTTCATCGAGTAATTCGACCACGTTTCCGGTATCCGGAGCCTCAGCTTTAACTTTATGCCAACGCATAAGGAGATCAGGAGGAATCGCCTCTCCCGTATCTGCCACGACGAACTGTATCGCCAGGAGAAACCATATTACGGTACAGAGGCTCACCGTGATATGAATGGTTTTATTGATGGTCTGTGATTTAATTATCACCGGCTCACTCGGGCTGTATTTCACTGTTTTGTAATGCGTCATCCCCAGCAGGGATTGCATTATCTCCTGAGTCTGTGGCTGTAGGCACACGCGCTCTCATATCATCTAAGGTAAGGATGTAGTCTTCCACCTGGTCGAGGCGTTGATATTTTTTATCAAGCTCGTCGAATTCCATACCACCCATCGCGTATCTACTGAAGCTGAAATCACTCCATCGTTCAACACGAGTCTGTAACACTGGACGCCGTGATTCTTCCGACATCGTGTAATTCGTGTAACTTTTACCTAAAACGTCTTTAAGATTATCCAAATTAAGCCCATAGTCAATGCACTTCTCAACCAAACCTTTTTCGTATGCATCACTATAAAGTCCCTCGTTCGCTTCAATGGAAGCGATAAGGTGCATTATTTCAGCCTCCAGATTGGTGGAGATGCTATCTGCCAACAGATTTATATATTCTACTCTGGATTCGTGGTAGTAGAGCGGGGTTGATTTCAGTCGCTGGTCGCCGGCTTTACGGAGACGATCCATCAGATCATAGATGCGATCCTCAAGAGTGAGGAAATCTGACATCATAGATGCCACTCTGGATGATTCGATTTCCGTTTCCATCTGCCTATGTTCATTAACCATCCTGTCAAGTAGGACTCTTTCGGCAACGAGGATACGCATGCCTTCATTCGCTTCCAAGAGTTCAGCGAGTCCAATCCTTTTCAAGCTCAGGGCGAGCAGATTATAGGCACGCTTATATTCCAGATAGAATTGTTCGTTACCTGAAGTGAAAACGGTCTCTTCCAGAGACTGGAGTTCGGACAAAGCCCGGGTAATTCTTTCCCGTTCCTTCGTAAACGTTTGCAGCTTAGATCGACCCACGCCGGCATTTAAAACATCGTAAAAGTGGGTCAAAGCTGTACTCTTCTCACCAATCTGTTCGTAGCAATATCCCGTCAAGGAACCGGCTTCATAAATTTCAGACGACTGTGGATAAATCTGCAGCAATTCCTCAGTATTCTGGATTACATCCTCATAGCTATTGAGCTGAAAAGCAATCCAAGCTTTTCCCATCAAGACACGGTCGAAAAATGGTGAATTATTTTTTACTTTATCGAAGAGCTCATCTGCCTTGTCGTATTCCTCCCATTTATAGTAAATGAAAGCAAGTTTTATGCGAGCCTCATCAGTCAAAATCCGCCGCCGCTCAAAGGACATATCTCTCTGTTTCATGTCTATCATTTCATTCAGGACTTCGACAGCTTGAGGCCATTTTTCAAGGGCAGCGAGACAATCGGAAAGGAAATAGCGGGAGGCTAAATAATACTGGCTGTCGGAACTGATTCTCTCTAATATTTCGACAGCATTTTCAAATGCGTCATATGCAACTTCGGATTGTGCTGCCCGCAACTGAAACCCACCCATCTTGGCTGGCTCCCCCGGGAATCCTTCATTGCTGTAGTTACGGTAAAGTATCAGAAGGTCTCTATATTTCCCTAACTCAAGCATGGTGCGGGAGGCAACGTCATATGCAGCAGATCTAAAATTAGAGTTGGGGCACTGTGCCAATAAGGTTAATAGATAGCCCAAAGAAGCTCCTGCACGTTTAAGTTGGAGGTTTGCTTCGCTCTGGTAGAAAAGGACATCGTCCACTTCTATAAAATTATAATCCAGGAGAAGCCGGTCGAACAATTGGGTTGCCAGTTCCCAATCTGCCTGTCCGTAATATTTAAGCGCTCTCGCCAGTTCCCGCTTGAACATCCTGTTTTTCTGTTCAGCAGTAGCATTTTCTATGAGCTTTGCGCGAATGTCCAGAATGGTTCTCAGGCGACGTTGGTATTCGCGTTCTTCAAATTCCACCCATATTCGGTAACGGTCTGTGAGTTCCATTGAGGCAAAGTCTGGATTATCACGATCGAAGTTGGCAGGTTCTAAATTCCAGAAGGGGGAATTGATATCGGAGTTGACCTTTTCGCCTTTCAATGTTTTCAGTTCTGCAGCGGTACATTGATATAATATGCTTAGATACTCTTCTTTTAAGAGAAGCTCTTTGGCATAATTTACGCTACGATCCATAAAATAGTTCGTACGCGATTCCTCGTACTCAGAGGCTGCCGCCAATCCATGAGATAAGATCAGTAGACCGACGAATGTTGAAACAATCATAAAGCTAAATAAAAGATTTCCTGAACTGCGATTATTAAGCATATCCCATAAGGATTATTATAGAAGGTTTCCTTTATGCGTGGAATAACCGGAGGTACGCGGTGTTTGAAGAAGTCCCCCATGAGGATCGCTGCGGCTGGTCATGGATAACTGGTTGCCCGTCAACGGAGCCGCAATTCCCCCCAATACCACTTATCCGTTTCGCATATGGATAGAGTATATACTATTTTTACATGGATGTCAATGAAATTTTCTCAGTTTTAGGGCGGTCGGTGAACAATAGTGAATTTCCGTACACATTAAGGAAATGTTCGACTACTTGGTTCTTTTATGAGGTTCAGGAGGTATGGGATTAACGAATTTTAATCATCTTTTCGGTACGTTCGAATTTCTCTTCATTGGCCTTAGCAATAACTTTGTAAATGTAAGTACCATTTGACAGTCTATCTCCCTGTTGGTCTCGGCCATTCCAATGAATTTTCCTATAGCCCTCATCGCGCTGTGCGGTAGCGGTCCAGATCAACCTACCTGCTACTGTGTAGACTTTCACAGTTACGTTAGCGGCTTTATTGAGGCTAAAAGCAAAGGTTGTTTCATCGCTGCCGGGATGATTATAATAAAGTAGCTGATTAATAGCAAGTACACCAGAGGATATCATAAAGTTAACTAAAGAATCAGCGGAGTTACCCAAGTAATCCACTGTCGATGTGTATAATTCCCATTCACCCGCAGGTAGCGAATCGGTGATAGTTATCTGAAATTCGTGGCCAGTGCTGTCGGGTGGATTTAGGGATTCAGGTGACCATTCGATTGACCAGTCACCGAGGGGGGGAGGAACAGGGAAGCCAAATTCGTCCGTGAGCCGGGTTAATGTCAAGATTAATTGGTTATAAGTCGTTACTATCTCAATATTATCAGAAAACACACAGGTAATATTAACGGGATTGCTGATGAATTCTTCATCGGGGAAAGGATCGCCTTGTGATAAAAATGTGATCTCTGGTGGTTCTACATCCATTGTATCATCGGGTACTGGCTCGATAAAGATAAACTTAGCTGCAGGATCTCCCAGTAAGGTAAAGGTATTGATCACATCACCGGTGTTCCCGGCGGCGGCGAAATAAGCCCATTTGGCGCCAGCAGTGGCAGCCCCAAAATAAATACTATCATTCTCGAAAAGCATCCTGCAGATTATACTGTCCATAATGGCGTTGTTGCTAAGATATCCGATGGCAGTATTAGCCCAGTAGGCTACCGCGCCTCCTTCCTCTTTCAGAACAAACAACTCTCCAAAGCCGGTTGTGTTTGAAAATATGCCGGTAAAACAGGAGAAAGCTGCCACAAATGGGAGCTTATTGGTGTTATAGAGCATTTGGAGATCGGAGGCATCCATAGTTTCCCACATCTGGTTACCGGCATGGCCGAGGTAATTAACCATAGCGGCACCTCGGTTAATGTATTCAGCCAGATCTTGTGGGCTGCCATAATATTGTTCATATCCTGAAGATGGATGGGAATACACCCTGGGCGGATCGTACCACTCAGGGAAATAATTATCGATTATTACCTGAACAGTATTATCGAAAGAAACCGCGTCAAGGTCCTCGAAAGCACCATTTGTAAATATCACCTGCGTCCGCCAGTATCCCGGTGGTGAGGTCATGTAATTAAGGGACTTATTCACCATAATATTTGTCTCTTCAGGGGTATTGACCGGAAAACGACCTATGTACAGCTCTGGGAGTGGATCATTCTGACCTGAAACAGAGGCGAACCAGTTATCGGCGGAAGTTTCGCCCCATTTCCAAGACATGAAAGAGTGCGTGGGAACGAAGTCAACATATGCGAGAGTGTCATTGTTCTTGTAATCCCAGGAGGCGTCTCCTACGAGGAGAACGAAAGCGGGCGTATTCCCCTGATAGTTGAAATAGGCATACTGGGTGAAGTCGAAAATAGCTTGTGGTGTCTTTATCCCATAGGAAAACTCATCATAAATGTCTCCTATTTTTATGAGTGCTACCCTCATTGAGTCGCTGTAAGCCTGTACCAGAGGTTGGATCGCTTCATAGAAATCCTCATGTGTAATTATCAGGTAGTCCGCGCCCTGG
>CBDUWK010000153.1:0-5823 GCA_965370905.1 uncultured bacterium
ATCGCCAGTCGAAACGAAGCGCCGGCAAGATTGATTTAAGCTCAGTTATACTGACGAAAGTCGGCGAAAAGCCCGGACTCTTCGGGATAAAGAGTCTCTTTAGTGAACTGGGGCTTCATCAGAGAGAGTATAACGAATACCGGCGCACCCTGTACCAATTAATCGATGCTGGCGAGGTGATAAAGTTGGGCCGGAGGCGACTGGCGCTGCCGAAAAAGCATGAGGTTGTCAACGGTATTTTACGGCTCACTTCGCACGGCTATGGATTTGTCGACAGGAAAAATGATTCGATTTTCATCAGTGCTCGCGAAGCCAGTAAGGCCTTTGACGGAGACCTGGTAGAAGTAGCCGTAACTGACACAGGTCACGAAAGTGGTCCTGAAGGTTTTATACTGTCTGTGGATACAGAGAGTCGTAAACCCTTGCTGGCACAACTCAGAGGAAGAGGGAATAACCGGTACGCCGACATTAGAAGCGGACAGACGTTTTTCACTGCGAGAGTTGACGAGCAAGATCTGGCGAGTGAATTGAAATCCGGAGATCTGGCGCTGGTCAAGGTGGAAGGGACCCGGAGACGTTATCCTCTACCCACCTGTCAGATAGTGCAGCATTTCGGCAATCCCGATGAAAAGGGGATAGCGGAGAAAGCTCTTTTAGGCTCCTTCAACATGGATCTGGAGTACCCCCGCGAAGCCGTCGAGGAAGCGGATAAATTGCACCTCATCCCTGCACGAAAGGGGCTACGGCAGGACTTGAAGGACGAATTTGTAATTACCATCGATCCGGCCGATGCCAAAGATCACGACGATGCGGCGTCTCTGAGAAGAGACGATGAGGGTAATTATCATCTGGGTGTCCACATCGCGGACTTGAGCAGATACGTTCATAAAAGCTCTGCCATTGACAAAGAAGCACACAGTAGGGGATTCAGTGTTTATCTGCAACACCAATACCTTCCCATGCTGCCTCCGAGGCTTCCGGGCGAACTGTGCAGCTTGAAGCCAGGCAAAGATCGCCTGGCACTTTCAGCGCTGTTAAAGATCAGTCCTGAAGGGAAGATTTTGCATAAAAAAATCGTTCCTTCCCGGGTGAGAATTAATAAGCTGATCAGCTACGAAAAAGCGCAGGATTACCTTGATAACAAGGACAGTGAAGACCCTGAGTTAAGCAGTCACCTCCTGGAGATGCGGGAACTGGCGCAGGTTCTGAATAAAAGACGTTTGTCTGAGGGAGGTATCGATCTCGATCTTCCTGAGATGGAGTTTCATTGGGATGGAGGAGCGGCGCCGAAGGGTATCTTCCAACAACCTCGCCTGCAGAGCCACCAGTTAATAGAAGAGTTTATGCTCGCAGCTAACCGGGCCGTAGCTGAAACTTGGGCTGAGAAATTCGGAGGAAAAGCTCCATCCATCTTCCGGGTTCACGAAGCTCCGGATGGAGAGAAGAGACAGAAACTTTCTGACTATTTAGCGGATGCCGGATTTGAATGGCCCGCGGAAAAGCTCGTGAGCGCAAATCAGTTGACGAGGATGTTGGATGAGGCAAAGCGCAGGTTTCCCCAGGAAGTTACTGCAAACATAGCCCGGAAGGCGCTGATGCTGGCGCGTTATGACGCGAAAGCACGGGGGCATTTCGGATTAGGCTTTAAGAAATATCTGCATTTCACATCACCGATAAGGCGTTTTGCCGATCTTACTGTACATCGTTTGATCTGGAAGCACATCATTGAAGGTCATCCTTTCGATAGTAAATCCGAAATGGGTGAAAAACTTGAGGCGCTGTGTGCTGAATTAACCGAAAAGGAACGGCGGATAGCAGAACTGGAGCGAGAATCGCGCAAACTATCAAGCCTGCTTTACTTGCAGGAACGAAACGATGAAACTTTCCCGGCGTATGTGGTTGAGGCTGTGAAGGACAAAATCTTCGTGGTGCTGAAGGGTCTGTTCATTGAAGGACTTTTAAGTGAAGACAGCGCGGTTCGATTCCAATCAAGGCGCAGAACGGGAAAGCGCCTTAAGAGGACTAAATGGCAAACTCAAGATTTGGGAATCGGCGATGAGCTGGAGGTGGAGATAGCGAAGATTGACATACTCGCAAGAAAGGTGGAATTCAGACCTGTATGAGCCTGATGGAATGGGATGACGGCTTTAATTTCAAAGTAAGCGCCGCAGATGACAAATCCAGCGCCCGGATGGGAAAGCTGACCACGCCTCACGGAACGATCCACACACCTGCGTTTATGCCGGTGGGAACTTACGGGGCGGTCAAGGGGATCTCGCCGGATGAATTAGGAAAAGCAGGAGCGCAGATTGTGCTGGCGAACGCGCTGCACCTCGAGTTCAGACCGGGATCGGAGATTGTGGCGGAATTAGGCGGATTGCACCATCTCATGGGTTGGTCGGGACCGACTTTGACGGACAGCGGCGGATTTCAAACCTTCAGTCTGGCCAATCTGATGAAGCGTACTGATGACGGGATAGCGGTAAGATCACCTGTCGATGGATCGAAACACCAGATTACACCGGAAAAAATCATCCAGATTCAACGAAGCTTAGGAACCGACTTCATGATGCCTTTAGACGTTTGTGCACCGGGCGATTCGGGACGCGATGAAGTTGAAAAGGCGCTGAAGGTTACCTCGAACTGGGCGAAAAGGTCGAAAGACGCCTTCACAGAATCTGAACCTGTTCATGGCAGGAAACAGGCACTCTTAGGCATAGTTCAAGGAGGCGTATTCGACGATCTGCGGGAGAGAGCAGTAGAATCGCTGTTGGAGATAGATTTCTGCGGATATGCTATAGGAGGTCTGGCTGTAGGCGAAGCCAGAGAAGAGACCTGGCATATCGTTGAGCTCTGCAATGGATTATTGCCACAGGATAAAATCCGGTACCTGATGGGCGCAGGAACGCCCGATGACATCAGAAAAGCGGTCTCCTTGGGGGTCGATTTATTCGATTGCGTTATCCCCACACGCAATGGACGCAAGGGGAGCGTATTCACCGCAGAGGGAAGGCTTAACCTGCGCAACGCGGCCTTCAAGACCGATCGTGCCCCGATCTCGGCCGACTGTACCTGCTACGCCTGTCAACGTGATATGGATGGATCACCCCGTTTCAGCCGCGGGGCGATCAGGCATCTGATCACCACAGGCGATCCCTTAGGAGCCAGGTTAGGGGCGCTGCACAACTTGACTTTCTACCTCAACATGATGCAGTCTATCCGGTCGGAGATCGAAGCGTGTGGAAAAAAAAGCGGCTGAATGTACCTAAAATGCAAAAATGAACGTATAACTTAAAGGAGAATTAAATGCACTTGGCTATGTTAGCTCAAGCAGGACAATCCACTGGCGGAGGTGGATTTTTAGGATTTTTACCATTCATACTCATCCTGGTAATTATCTACTTCCTCATGCTGCGCCCACAAATGAAGCGCCAGAAGGAGCAGGCTGCCATGATAGCAGCACTGCAGAAAAACGATGAAGTAGTTACATCTGGGGGGATGCACGGGCGAATAGTTCGTATAAATGAAAAAGATACCACTATGCTGATACAGATTGCCAGGGGTGTCGTGGTCACCGTCGAGCGGAGTTCAGTATCAAGAAAGAAAGATGCTAAGGGCAGCGTGGAGCGAAAGCAGATTTCAGAACCAAAAGATAAGCCCGATACGAAAGAATCCAAAAAAGTTGAACCATCGGAAGGAAAGGAAGCTTTAACTGATGATGGAGGTGTAGTAACTACGGCCGCTGGAAGTGGCGAGAGACGCAGACACGGTCCCCCCAGGCGGAGAAACAGGCGCCCCTCATCGCAACGTGGAAACAAGCCGCAATCGCAGGAAAAAACTTCCGACAAATAAGAATGGGGAGTTAATCCATGTCACCGGAGGACATCCGCATAATTGGGGATCCAGTATTACGTAAAAATGCCGATCCAGTCGTTGATTTTGATGAACAACTTAAAGTTACAGTTGATGAAATGTTCGAGACGATGTTCGAGGCTGAAGGGATCGGACTGGCCGCACCTCAGGTAAACATATCGAAGCGTTTTCTCATAATAGGTATGCCGCGCGAAGACGATGAACCTGAGCGTTTCTTCTTCGCCAATCCGGAGATACTGGAAACTGAGGACGAATCACCCTTCGAGGAAGGCTGTCTATCTGTACCCGGCGTCCGCGCCGACGTGGTAAGACCCGATTGGATAAAGCTCAGATATCGGGATACCGACGGCCAGGAACACATCCTGGAGACAGGGGAGCTTTTAGCGCGGGTACTCCAGCATGAAGTTGACCACTTGAACGGCATACTATTCGTCGACCGCTTGACGCCGGCTCGAAAGGCACTGATCAAAAAGCAGCTGCAGGAATTAGCTGAAAATAGTGGGAAGCAGAAATGAGGGTTGCTTTTTTCGGCACGCCTGAGTTCGCCATCCCTTCACTGGCGGCTTTGATTGAAAGCCATCACAAAGTAGCAGGTGTAGTTTCCGCAGCAGATAAGCCGAGAGGCAGAGGACGGGAAGTAATTCCTGCCCCCGTGGCACGGTTCGCACTTGAAGAGGGAATAAAAGTCCTGAAGCCTTTTGATCTCGAAGACGAAGAGTTTCTATCTGACCTTAAGGGGTGGAATGCTGACGCCTTTGCAGTAGTTGCTTTCAGAATCCTACCAGAAGAGGTGTTCGGCATGCCGAAGTACGGAACTATCAACCTGCATGCTTCACTACTGCCCAAATACAGGGGCGCGGCGCCAATCCAGTGGGCAATATGGAGCGGTGAAAAGGAGACTGGGTTGACCACCTTTCAGATACAGATGAAGGTGGATACGGGGAACATTCTCAAGCAGGAAAAAGTTGCAATCGGGGACGAGGACGATGCCGGTTCACTGAGTATAAAACTGGCTGAATCAGGTGCTAAACTGTTGGTTGAAACTTTAAATGGACTGGAATCCGGGACCCTGATGCCTCGGCAACAAGACGATACCGGAGCCACCAGAGCGCCGAAGATAAAAAAAGAGCACACTGTCATCGATTGGAAACAACCGGCAGAGCGCATCCATAATCAGGTGCGTGCCTTGTCGCCCAGTCCGGGAGCGATGACGCAATTCCAGGGAAAAACGCTGAAGATATACCGTACGAAGATCGCTGAAAATACACAGGGTTTAAAACCAGAAGAATTACTTATAGATGACGGCGGAATCCGCGCGGGTACAGACTCCGGAGAATTGCACATCATCGAACTGCAACTCCAGGATAAGAAAAGAATGGATGCAGTGACGTTCCTGCGGGGTTTCAGGCAACGAGGATCGTTTCAAATGGGAGCATGAAACGACGAGCTGTTGTGAAGCAAGTGCAATCGCTCCTGCAGATTCGAATTAGCAAAACTACTTAGCCTAAGAAAATTGACACAAATGCAATCGTTTCTGGAACAGTTTAATCCCGTGGTTCAGACGCTTTTCGGTACCGGATTCACCTGGCTGATGACCGCTCTGGGTGCAAGCATAGTATTCTTCGCGAAGAACCTTGACCGGCGTTTGAACGATGGCATGCTCGGGTTTGCTGCCGGGGTTATGATCGCGGCGAGTTTCTGGTCTCTGTTGGCCCCTGCTATAGAAATGTCAGACGGGGACTGGAGGGAGGCTTTGATTGGTTTTCTTGCCGGGGGTGCGTTTCTTTATTTGATTGATAATATCGCGCACTGCCAGTGCATGAGTCTGAGTGGCGCAGAAAACGAGTGTCTTCTCCTGCTGGTCGATTTGTGACATAAATATCTCGACCCTCTTCCTCTCCCGCTCCCTGATCTCGATGATCTTGTTGAAATCATCTTCAGTGTAAAGCT
>CBDUWK010000154.1:0-5792 GCA_965370905.1 uncultured bacterium
TGTGGGATTGGTGGGCAGATATGGAAGGGCTCCGTAATAGTAGGTTCTTAAAAGAGCAACATTCTCGCTGGAAACTTCGCGAACTTTACGCCATAGAAATTCAGAAAGTTTTTGAAAATCGATCCTCACATTTGATAAGCGAATTTCACGAACCTTCTCAAGATACTCGCCATCAACGAATATAGCACAACGCACGATTTTACCTCTCAATAGTTAATATATCCCGGAATTTACGATTAATATGCAATAGTGTCCGGGTGTGGTTTATAATGTATATGTTTGGGGACTAATTTTAAGTATATTTCTACATTTCCGTATTCAAATAAGATACGAGAATGCACCGGAAGAGTTTGTATTCATACTTAAAGAATCGGTCGGGGCGACTGGATTTGAACCAGCGACTCCATGCTCCCGAAGCATGTGCGCTACCAGGCTGCGCTACGCCCCGAATAAAAGAGATACACGATCACCAGGGTTTAATCCAGTTAGCGTGATCCGGATGTTGTGGAATTGGAAATCAGGTCTCCACAATACTATTTTGACAATGACCAGAAGACCATGAAACTTAATAATATAAGAAAAAGTATACGATTTTGCAAGTGTGATTGCGGTGAAGATTCTAAATGCAGCTAATATTATTTATTTAAAGACCAATGATCGCTTCCACAGCGGTCGATCCACCGGCTACCATGCTGGTTACGAGCACTCCGGCGATTAGGACACCAATGACGATGGCCGGCAAAGCCAGCCTGAAGCGGACACCGAAGACAAAAGCCGCTAAAGCACCGGTCCAGGCGCCGGTCCCGGGGAGAGGAATGGCAACCAGGATAATCAATCCTAAAAATTCAAATCTCTCCACGATTTTACCCTTCCGTCTCGTCCGGGTAAAGAGCCAGGTGAAGAACCGGTCGAAGAACTTCCAGCGCCGTAAAAAGTTGGAGGCGGGTTCGAGAAACAACAATATCGGGACGATAGGAACGAAATTACCCAGAATAGACCAGGTAAAAGCCCCCTGCCAGGGGAGGCCGGCGACCAGCATCGCCCAGGGGATGGAGCCGCGCAGTTCGAGCACCGGCAGCATGGCCATAAAAAAAGTGATCCAGTGCGAAGGGATTCCGGTAAAAAATTCCGCTACGTGCTCAGCCATTGGACCATCCTTCTTTGCCTATCAAGGGTACGAAGACACAACCGCCACCACTCTTTATTTTAACTCCGGAATCGGTCTTGGTAACCACTTTTAAGTCCTGTTGGATTCGGTCTCCGGTGGGGACTACCATGATACCACCTTCTGCGAGTTGCTTAATCAATGATACCGGAACGTCGGGAGCGCCTGCGGTGACAATGATGCGGTCGTAGGGGGCGAATTCAGTCCAGCCAATGGTGCCATCTCCCACCCGGGTCAGAACATTGGTATAACCGAGGCTCTCCAGCACTCTTCTGGCTTGTTGGGAAAGCTTATGGTTTCTTTCAATGGTGAAAACCCGGTTCGAAAGTTCAGCTAATATGGCCGTCTGGTATCCCGATCCGGTTCCAATTTCCAGCACTTTTTCATCGCCCTTCAAGCGGAGGAGTTCGGTCATCAGGGCTACCATAAAGGGTTGACTTATAGTTTGTTCTTCGCCAATAGGTAAGGGCGCGTCTTCATAGGAGCGGTTGCGCAGGGCTTCCCCAACGAAAGTTTCACGGGGGACTTTATCCATAACCTGGAGCACACGCTCATCGATGATGTCGCGAGCTATAAGCTGGTCCCGAACCATGTTCTGTCGGGCGCGCCACAAGCCTTCTCTGTTATTGTTTATGTTGTTCATAAAACGATCTGCCCAGTATCTTTAGAAACCTCAGTGTTTCAGGGAACTTGATTAAGTAACTCGGTTCTTCACGGTAGATAGCAGGAACCTCAACCCAGCCGATCTTTCCGCCCAAACGCCAGGCTTCAAGAACCATTTCCACTTCAATATCGTAGCTTTCGGTTTTAAGCTTCATCCGGCGTAATAATTCCGTGCTGACCGCACGGTAGCCGCATTGCACGTCCGCGATTTTACTCCCGGTTCGAAGCGAGACGAGCGCTGAGCTGAGTCTATTCGAGATGCGCCTGCTTAAGGGCATTTCTGACATGTTGCCGAGGCGGTTGCCTGCGATCAAGTCGAATCGGCCCTTATCAGCTGCTGCTTGAAATTCAGGAATGAGGTTGGGGTCATGCTGACCGTCGGCATCCAGACATACCACCCAGGAAACATTCCAGCCCAGGATTTTCGCAAAGCCGTCACGAAGAGCTCTTCCTTTTCCGCCGTTACTTTTTCTCGTCAAGACCTGCGCGCCAGCTTCTCGCGCGACCTCACCAGTGTTGTCAGTAGAACCATCATCGACCACGAGGATCTGGTCCGGTAGAAGATATCTGCAGACGCCCTGGATCACTTCGGTAATTAGACTGGCGGCATTATAGGCTGGGATCAATGCTGCCCAGACAGGGGTGTTCATGAGATTCAAACCAAAAAAGTTATAAAAGTTTAGAGCCCAAGTCAAGTAAATTCAGCAGAGCGTGCAATGGCTGATGTTGAGACGATATTATATAGTCAAATGAGTCCCCTGTCGGTAAGCCCGGTCGATAATTTTCTGGTTTCTCAATCCCTCTTCGCCGGGAATTGGGATCGGGGTGTCATGACGCAGTGATTGGCTGAAGGTGGTTATCAGTCCTCCGTGAGTATTGCCCACATTAAGGTTGAAGACTTCATCGCTCTGGGAGGTACGCAAACGCAGCGAGGTTTCGCTGTCGGCCACGGTGAAAAGTTCTGTATAAGCTCGACCGTGGCTTCCCGATATTTCCAAACAGTTCCAGTAGGGCGCTTCATAAGAACAGAAAACAGTTCCTATTGCCCCGGATTGGAATTTCATATTCAAGCTTGCAGCCGTTTCAATCCCTGGTGAGATTGAGGACGATTTGATGAAGGCTTGAATCTCTTCTATTTCTCCCAGTAAGAACCTAAAAGTATCGATACAGTGCACACCCAGATCCATCAAGGCGCCCCCCCCGGCAACATCGGGATCTAATATCCAACTACGCGGGGATTGGGAACCCAGAAAGGTGAATTCCATGCGGGCTGAAACAATATCACCCAGCATACCTTCTTCTATCCAATTCTTAATCCGTTTTACCGGTTCGGAGAAGCGCAGGTTATGCGCTACCATCAATTTCACACATGCTTGCTTGCAGGCGTCGATGATCTTGTGACAAGCTTCTGCATTTGGAGCCATAGGCTTTTCACAGAGGAGATGTTTGCCCATCAGGGCTGCTGCTATGGCTTGTTCTTCGTGAAGGAAGTTGGCGCTGGTAAGATAAACAGCTTCAACCTGGGGATCTTCGAGCATCTCCTCGAAACTGCCGTACCCACGGGGAATTCCATGTTCTTTGGCACTGGCTGCGGCTTCATCGCTATTGCGTTTCTGGAGTGCGACAATTTTTGATCCAGTGAGTTGCTGGAAAGCAGGAACTATGCGATTCAGGGCGAAGCGTCCGAATCCGGCAATACCATATCCGACTGGCTTTTCTTTTACTTCAGAATGTTTCATGAAGACATTTAAAGCAGGACGATTTGCTGCAGATAGTAGAAACACCTGCTGGATGGTGAGGCCTGGATGCGAATGCGGTTTTCACCTTGCTGTAGAAAAGAGTTCACAGGTAGAACGTCCGGACCGGATGATGATTTATCGGAGAGTTTAGCGGTCGGCTGGAAGTTCTCTCTGATTTTTCTGGCATTCACGAAAACGTCGATGGTGGATTTTCCTGCCAATGCAAAGGGAAACTTGTTATTAGAGCCATATCCGTAAAGATGGAGATCCAGAGGCTTGTTACCATCCCAGTTCTGGGGAAGATTGAAGACTATTTCGACGAAATCCTGGCCCGGTGGATTGCGGTTTGAGAAGGCATAGCCTATTTCCCAAACAAAAGCGCCAACCTCGTCCAAGTGTTTGATACCGGGACCTGAGATAGGGTCAGACAGCTTTTCGAGTTCCCCAACGACATATCCCTGGTTCATTTTGCATTTGTTGGCAATGACTCGACCTGACTGGTTCAGGTGTGCGGCTACATAGATCAACGGCAGATAAACAGCTTCGAGGTCAGCATAGGGCCAATCCAGACTGAGGAAAGCCTTCTGCGGATCCGGGGTGCGATAACCTTCGATTGCGCCGAAACTCACTATAACCTCTCCCAGTTTCACGTCGGTCAAGGTGACGCTGCCCAAACCCTCAAATACGTCGTCAACGAATATTCCTCCGGGAACGGGGTTCGTGGTTACCTTGACTGTTCCGGAAACGTTCTCATCAGTCAGGTTGTTGGCAGAGACCTTAGCCGCCTGACGTTTTCGAAGAAGGGATTTGCGATCAGGCGATGCTGCAGGTTTTTCGACATGTTGTGATTGACCAGATTGAACTATACCTCCTTCAACAGGTTCGGTTTCCGTTGCGATCGTTTCTGGAGGTGCGGGAACGAGTGAAAACTGAACCTCAATCAATTTGCCGGATTTGATCTTTACGACCTGAACTGGCGGTTGTGGCACATAGCCGGGCAGATTGACTGAGACGCTGTAAACGTCAGGGCGGAGGTTTTTGATGATCTCTCCGGCGGCGAGGGAAGTTTGTGAGCCGTTCAGAACGACATATGCATCCGGTCGGTCGGCTTTGACTAAAAGGGTTCCTCTTCTTTCGAGGAGCAGTGAAGCGCTAAGGGCCACAGCCAGAATGCCGCCAATAGTGACCAGGATTATTCCCAATCTATGGCGGCGGCGAAGACTGATCAGGGTTTCATCCTGACCGATGCCTGAAGAGCGGGTTAATAACATTGCAAAAATTAGGCTCTCGCGAGCGGTTTAGAAATGATAACTTATGGTAATTCCGTCTTCAGTTGGAAGTATGCGCACCTCTTTCTGCACAGGTATCTTTTCGAAATGTGGGGTCAAGCCGGTGACCAGGCAAACGACCGCCCCGGCGATGCAGATCTGTCCCCAACTCCGCTGTTTCTGCGACTGATCCCGGGTATCGTTGAATTCGAGTCCGAGTTCTTCCAAATCCTTCGATTGATCGTATGTTTCCGCGCTTTTATTAAGCTGCGTTACACCGAAGTAGCCCAGAACCGCGGTGCCTCCCAGAAACGGCCATAAAGGGAAGCGCATTACTTTCTTATATTCAACTGGTGTGCCCAGTAACGGTGCGGCAGTATCTAACTCAGTTTCGATCCCCATTTGAACAGGCTGTGAAAATTCCGGCCGGGCAGGTTGAAGCATACTGTCAAAAATCACTTTTCCGTCGTTGTCCGTAGCTCTGAATACTTCCCCGAGCTGGAAAGTTCTGTCATTGCCGTCAGAAAGCTCCATTCTTATCACGGATAGATCCATCTGGACGATTTTACCGGCGAAGACGCCACCCTCTTTAAGATAAATGATGTCAGCCTGAAGTGATTGCAAAGCGATGAAGCTGGCGGCTATGACTAAAAGCCCCCTCATGATTTCCCCCCATTTAGTCTTTACAGATAACAGATCATTTTGGTAGCAAGCTGTCAGGTCATAGCTTCCCATCCTGAGATGTTAAATTAGAGCTAAGCGATATAAAAGTCAAGTAAAATTACAAACAGTTCGGGGGAAGGATAGAGGGAAGAAATATCAATAGACAGCGGGGAAATGAATTCAAATAAGAGAAATTATAGTTTTTAGTTTGAATGTTATCGTGCTCCGGGAGGTTTAATACCATACTTTTTCATTTTAAGGTAGAAGTTCTGCCGGGGGATGGTAGAGGCTTTG
>CBDUWK010000155.1:0-5784 GCA_965370905.1 uncultured bacterium
TTATCCCGGAATACGCTCCGATAGCGCTGCTCCACCAGGGTGACGAAAACCGCAGAGATTTAGTAGCAGTGGGCAGTGGCGGCGAGGTTGCTTTTATCGATCCGGGATCTGGCGATTTCCGTACCGGTTTCCCTTATTATACCAATATGGCTGTAACGGCGCCACCAGTAGCCGCGGATTTTGATAGAGATGGGTATCTGGAAGTGATATTGGTCGGTGAGAATCGGATCGCCGCGGTGCAGGCTAACGGCACATTAGCTGCAAACTGGCCCGCCACGATTGATAACCGAAGAACTTACGAAGCGCTTGCATCACCGCCGGCGGTGGCCGAACTGGATGGAGAGCTCAGGGTAATCTTCGGTTGGCCGGGCGGGTCCATCGATGCTCGCGATGTTTTCAGTGATGCTCCGGGATTATTCCCACTATCTACAGGCAGCACCATCAGATCAGCGCCCTTAGTTGTCCAGTTAGATCCGTACACGGAGGACAACGAGGCTGAACTGGTGGCTTTGGATGAAAACGGATATCTTTACGCGTGGAATCTGGAACAGATGGGAGCTTACGATGATATGAGTCTTCCCTGGAATGGTTTGCAAGGAGGAAATGCCAGACAGGGGATAGCAATTTCCTCAGAGGCACCTCAGCAGGCGGAATACATTTTAAATACTGCGAAGGTATATCCCTGGCCAAATCCAGCGAATCAGGTGGTGCATATCCGTTACAAAATGGGTCAGAGCGGAAAGATCACGGCGAGGATTTTTGACGGTGCGGGCGACCTGGTGAAAGAAATCAGTAAAACGGCGGAGGCGGGATTGGAAGGTGATCTGGTCTGGGATCTTACTGACGTAACTTCAGGAATCTACATAGGCCGCATCGAAGCCGAATCAGGGGGGCAGAAGGAAAAGACTTTTATTAAGATAGCGGTGGTGAAGTGAACGGGCGTCTTAGATCGATTAGCATGTTCAGGATATGGTTTGGGATTGCAGCAATAGCAATTTTCGCCACTACAGCGAGCCCTCAGCCTGAAGAATACAACCACCCGGAGCTGAAATGGGAGGTTTTAGATGCCGAGCACTTCCAGGTGATTTACCACCAGGGAGCGGGGAGGACGGCGCGGGAAATTTTACGTATTGCGGGGGAGATATACGAACCTATAACTTCGCTGTACGAGTATGAACCGGATGGAAAGATTCGCTTCATCGTGCGGGATCACGACGATTATTCCAACGGGGGGGCATATTATTACGATAACAAGATTCTGATTTGGGCTAAACCGATGGACTGGACCATGCGGGGAACGCACAACTGGCTCAGGAATGTGGTAACGCACGAGTTCACTCATATGATCCAGTTGGGAGCGGCGCGGAAAGGACCGCGCTGGCTGCCGGCTTTTTATGCGCAATGGATCGACTATGAAGAGGAGAAAAGGCCTGACGTTCTCTACGGCTACCCCAATGTTTTGGCTTCCTATCCACTGCCGATGACAATAGTGCCACCCTGGTTCGCGGAGGGCACAGCGCAGCATCAGTGGGCAGGATTGGGATACGATCATTGGGATTCGCACCGGGACATGATCTTGCGGATGAGAATGCTGGAAGACAACCTGCTCACATATACCGAGATGGGTTACTTCGGTAAAACCAGCTTTGACGCTGAAGGCGTTTACGATCATGGCTTTATGCTGGTAAATTACATCGCAGAGCGATGGGGGGAAGAGAAGCTCCGGGAGTTGACGAATTCCCTGCGGGGGGCATTTGCCTTGACGTTCGAACCCGCTTTTCGCAAACACCTGGATATGAGTGGACAGGAATTGTACCATCAGTGGGTAGAAGATGCCAAGAATGAGTATCTATTACAAACTGAGACGATTCGAAACAATCTGGTTGGTGGCGAAATCGTAGCAGAGGATGGTTTCGCCAATTATAATCCTGCCTGGAGTCCGGACGGGAAGAAGCTGGCTTATATTTCCAACAAGAGCGGCGATTATTTCATGCATTCGAGTATATTTATATATGACTTAGAGAGCGAAAAGAGCGAACAGGTTGGAGGGATGGTGCAATCGAACCTGTCCTGGAGTCCGGAGGGGAGATATATTTTTTACACGAAGCAGTTCAGGCCCGATAAAACCGGTTCACACTTCGATGACATCGCTGCCTGGGATGTGGAGAAGGAAAAAGAGGTACGCATTACCGAGGGTCGAAGAGCCTCTTACGTCGATATGGCGAGAGACGGAAAGCGATTATGTTACGTTGTGAATGCCGATGGAACACAGAATCTCTGGATAGCAGACCTGAAGGATAAATGGCGGGAAGAAAAGGGCGAGCACCGTATTATAAATGAATTGGCGTTGACACATCTTAATAACGGGGAGCAGATCTATGCGCCTCGTTGGTCGCCGGACGGGAACAAAATTCTATTTTCAGAAAGTAGAGACCGTGACCGGGATATAATGCTTCTGGATCTTAAAAGTGGGGAGATAACGAAACTGGTAGGAGGAGCAGCGGACGAGCGCGATCCCTGCTGGATCGATGATAAGTCTTTTTATTACGCTTCCGACAGGACGGGGATATTCAACCTGTATCAATTCGGACTGTTTCCCAGCGCAGAGAAAGGCGAACCGGAAGCTGAACTTATAGGCATGTCCAGACCGATCTCCAACGTATTAGGAGGCGCTTTCACGCCCTCTTTATCGGTAGAGGGAAAAATTGCATACGCCGATTTTCGGGGCACAGGATATAAGTTAGCCATTTTAGATTCTATAAAAACGGTCGATGACGATCTGATGACCTACATACCGGATTATGAGGCTACTTTGCCTGAGGTTGGGTATACCTCAGAACCAGCTCCGGAAGCGGATTCGAAGGGGTACAAACCGACTTTCGATAGAACCTTTATATTCCCCCGGATCGCCTTCGATTTTGGCACCTTCAAGCCGGGAATATATTTCTACTTTCAGGATATACTGGAACAGATGAGCGCTTTCGGTGGTTTTGCTATTAACGGGCAGGGTGACTACGATCTCTTCGCGCTTCTGGATTACAAGAAACTGCACCCAACGCTCTTTGTCGAAGCTTATAATCTGGTACGCCATACCGAGCAGTCATTCGAAGATCCTTTAGTAATCGTAGGGGAGACCGGGGAAGGTGCGAATGCGGTACCGATTTACGATCAGTATTCCATAAAATATAGCTTCAACCTGATCGAAATCGATGCCGGATTGCGGATGAAGGCGTTCGATTTTTTAAACTTAAGGTTGGCAGGGATCATATCGCGTTACCGAACCACGCTCAGGCTTGATAATGGGCTGGCATTCGGGTACAACTACTTCAAAGGTAAAGCGGGCGAATTGACGGCCACGCTGGATTTCCGACAGCCAGGCCGACATGAAGACATAAATCCAACCAAGGGTTATTATTTCCGTGTGAAGGCGGCCAGGGAATACAACGACTTTATCGATGGGTTCGAGGTGAACGCCGATAAGGGGACTTTGCAGGAGGTTTATACTCGCTATACGTATAACAGGTTCAGCATAATCGGGGACAGACATTTAAAGTCGCCGATTAAAGCAGGACACGGGATGACGGTGACCGCGGACGTGGGATTTGTCGATCAGAATGACGTCGACGATTTCTTTTACCTCTACGCAGGCGGATTTGACGGGATGAAGGGGTACTCTTTTTACAGTTTAGGGGGGACGCGCAAAGCTATTGTACGCGGGTCGTACGTTTTGCCCCTTAAAAGGGATATAGCCAAGAGGTTCGGATTTATCAGTTTCGATAAAATTTTCCTGCAGGTTTACGGGGATGTCGGAAACGCCTGGGTAGGGGATTTCGAAAGCAGTGACCTGAAGAAGGATGCGGGCATAGCCTTAAAGACGCAATTCTACAGTTTCACCACCTTCCCCACCGCGATGACATTTGACGCCGCCTACGGTTTCGATGAATTTCAGTACGTCGATGACGATGGCACCGTACAGGATTACGGTGGAGAATGGCGGTATTACTTTACTCTACTGTTCAATTTCAATCTCAGGCAGGGATTTTCATTTAATCCTGTGAAATGAATAAAAAATCAAAAATCAATAAAAAAGGTATAAGCTCGTAATCAATAGATAAGCTATATATGAGGTGTAAGATGCGCAGTTTAAGTTTTGTATTAGCGGTACTGGTAGTGGTTGTACCTGTCCTGGCAGATCCGGGCGGAGGAACAAAGATCGGTTTCGATTCCGGGCGACAGCAGGTGTCTATGGCGATGAACCAAGCGCCGGAGGATCAGACCGCACAGCCGGGCGTTGAAATTGAGGGCAAACTGGTGCCGGGGAAGGCGCTGCTGCTTTCTGCGATTTTGCCGGGTGCAGGGCAGTATTACGCCAAAAGCCCCTTCTGGGCTGCAGCGTTTTTGGCTATAGAAATTGGCGCCTGGGCGGGTGTGGCGGTAAACCATGGTGAAGGTATGGACAAGGAGGATGAATACCTCGCCTATGCGGATGCGCATTGGATTTACGGTGAACCGGATGTGGGGGAAATTTTCGAATCATATTTTGCCTATGAATATTGGTGTGCCTCCTTCTTTGGAAGTAACGGAATAAGCGGAAGTGGTGATGATGAATATGAAGGGTCTCAAACACTATGGGAAGGATTGACATGGGCTCAAAAAAGGGACTATCTTCCCACCAACGGTTTTACTCATGAAATCGATCCGACCGATAGAGACCAGCAATACTACGAGATGATCGGAAAGTACGGGCAATTTGCCACCGGATGGGAGGATTACAATGAGGCTTATCATGAAGCTTATCCGCCTGAAGGCCAACCATGGCAAACCAGTTCAAGTATTACACCCATGCGGGATAACTATCTCACCATACGTAAGGATTCTAACGATGCGCTGGACATGTCCAAGAACTTCACCATGGTGGTGTTAGCGAATCACCTCATATCGGCGCTGCATGCGGGATTCACGGTGACTAAGAAAAACAAAAGACTGGCGCAGGAGCAGACCATTGAAGGCGCCTTCAACGTGGCGCCGAAGCGCTACAACAATGAGACCATTGCCATGGGAGTCTTAAGTATTAAGTTTTAGCTGTGGAATGAATTAGCTATGGTTATAAACAGGGTGATATTAAGCATCATGATGCTCTTGGGAGCTATCCACTTCGTCAAAGCGGATGGCTATCAGGAGAAATTTTTCTCAGTAGATGAGAACTCAACGCATGTGCAGATCGTGCAACAGATTTCAGCGCCTGCCGGCAACGAACAGATGGGAAACAGTTCTGCAGGCGTTATCGGCAGCCGTACTGAGCAAAATATAAACCGTGGCGGAGCGGTGCTGCGGTCTCTAGTGATGCCGGGGTGGGGAGAATCTTATCTGGGGTATCATGGGACGGCTCGCTTGTTTTTCTGGACTGACATGGCTATTTGGGCAGGTGTGATCGGATTGGAGACATATAGCATCTGGAAAGAGGATCAATTCATCGCCTACGCTTCCACACACGCCGGTGCGCAAATGGGAGGAAAGAACGACTCTTTTTATGCTGATATCGGGAACTACGACAACACCGAGGCTTACAACGAAGCGAAACTCAGAGATAGAAATTACGAAGCACTTTACACCTCAAGCTCTTATTATTGGGCGTGGGATTCCCGGGAGAGCCGGTACAAATACGACGGCATACGTATTTCCAGTAAATCAGCTCATAACAAGATGTACTTTTTTCTGGGCGCAGCGGCACTCAACCGGCTGATATCATTTGTAGATACCGGGAAAAAGGCACGCGATGTTATG
>CBDUWK010000156.1:0-5782 GCA_965370905.1 uncultured bacterium
TCAGATAACCCTACTATCAGCAAAAGACCAAGCCCTTTGTTCGAATTGCCTGACAATGTTTCAGGCTATACACACAGTAGACTAATTAGTTATATGCGAGTTAGTGACTTGCCTGATACTATACAACAGAATTCTATAGTAGAAATCACATATGAATTATTTGATAATAATATCATAAATGAAATCACACCAATGTTTCTCTTTCTCTATAAAAGGGTACGCCCTACTTATAAAAATGGCGTGTACAGAGAACAATATACTATTAGTCCAGGTATAAATTTACTTAGATTCTCTGCTGATTTCCCACTGGGTGGTTACGAGATCGAGTTAGGATTCTATTTTAAGGATGACCTAAATAAGGAATATCCACCATTTTATCGAAAGTTCTGTCAAATTGAGATTGTTGAAAATGATAAATAGATCTTGGCTATTGATGCCAGGGTGCCCCACAGTTCTACTGTGGGTAGAATACTTACATAAATCAGCGCAATCCATTAATCATATTAATCTGCGATCCCGACAATAAATTTAGCAAATAAAAACCCATGAACCCAACTTACAACCTAACCGCCATATCCGTCCCTTTAGTCCTGGCTTCCGGCTCGCTGCTGGTGCTGCTGGCGGATCTGTTTAAAATTAAAAAGAATGCAGCTTACCGGTTAACCCTGGTAGTGCTGGCTCACGGCATCGGCTTCTGCTTGTGGAACTGGAGTGGGGGTGGCAGCGCCTTCGGAGGGATGGTCTTCGCAGACCTGTTCACATCCTTCTTCAATCTGGCGTTCCTGCTGGTGGCCTTTCTGGTGGTGCTCTCCAGCCAGAATTACCTGAAGCGCAACGAGATCGACCACGGCGAGTACTACCTGTTAATCCTCTGGGCCGTGCTGGGCATGTCCTTCATGGCTTCTGCGGGTGACCTGCTGATCTTCTTCTTAGGATTGGAAACCATGTCCATCTCGCTCTACGTGCTGGCAGGCTTCCACAAAACCAGAGCGAAGTCCAACGAATCGTCGCTGAAATACCTGCTGCTGGGAGCCTTCTTCACCGGCTTCCTGCTCTACGGCATCGCCCTGATTTATGGCCAGGTGGGCAGCACCAACCTGAACGAGATTTCCAGCTATCTGGCTGCATCCTCCGATCCGTTAGGAGGCTACATGGGCATCGGCTTAGCCATGCTCCTGATCGGCCTGGCTTTCAAAATGGCGGTGGTGCCCTTCCACTTCTGGTCGCCCGACGTCTACGACGGCGCTCCCACACCGGTAACGGCTTTCATGTCCGCCGCGCCCAAAGCAGCTGCCTTCGCCGCGGCACTGCGTATCTTCTACGATCCCTCCTTATCTCTGGGAGTCCCCTGGGAGACGGTCTTATGGATCCTTGCCGCGCTGACCATGACGGTCGGTAACTTCGCCGCCTTAGCGCAGTCCAGCGTCAAGAGAATGCTGGCGTATTCGTCGGTAACTCACGCCGGATACCTGTTGGTCGGATTTCTGGCGGGCAACGAATTGGGCGGTTCAGGGATGCTCTATTATCTCTTCACCTATGGTTTCATGAACGTCGGCGCGTTCACCATGGCCTACCTGGTCAACCGCCGTGGTAGCGGCAATTACAACCTGTCAGACTTCGCTCAGCTGGGAGCCAAAAGCCCCTTCATGGCGCTTATGATGTCCATATTCATGCTGTCGTTGACCGGCATTCCCCCGCTGGCGGGATTCTTCGGTAAACTTTACGTCTTTTCGGCAGCCATACAAGCCGGGTACATCTGGCTGGTGGTGATCGGCGTCTTGAACAGCGCTATTTCCGTCTTCTACTACCTGCGTGTTCTGGTCATCATGTACATGCGCGAAGGCGAAGACTTAAAAGACCTCGAAAGAGTCCCGACGGTGGCGATAACCGCGGCTCTTTGCGGATTAGTAATTCTGATCTTCGGTTTGTTCCCGGGATCCCTGCTGGATCTGGCCCGGGATTCCATCCTTTCGCTGTTATGACGGCGGAGAAGACAAATTGAGGAGGCGCGCCGGATCATTTTCGGCGTTTTTTAATGATTAAATGATATTTTGATTTAGGGATATAGACCGAGATTAAATCATGGATACTAATCGACCGGTACAAAACGACCTCATGCCGATGCCTTTATGGCAATCTATCTTGCTTTTCGGTATTCCAGCTATTATCTTTTATATTGTAACACATCACGGTATCGCCTGGCTGGTTGCAGCTTCCGGGATGCCGTTAATTTTAAGCTGGTTCCTCCTGGGAGGGATCTTCATATTCATTCCGCTCTTTATAATTGCCATCTTGGGAGTTCATCTGGACGGTTTTGGCTCCTCTTTCCATACGCTGCGAGCGAGACTCAGATTAAAACCGATGAACAAAGGGGATTGGTTATGGACTATCGGGGCAATTGTAATCATAGCCGCGGCTACTTGTTTAGTGCATTTTTTCGGTACCTGGCTATCTGAAGTTTCAAGATTCATTCCTGCACCTTCCACAGAAGTGCCCTTTATGAATTTTCACGGATTTGAAGAAGGACAATACTGGTTATTCATCGTCTGGTTGCCATTCTTCTTCTTCAACATCTTCGGAGAAGAATTACTGTGGCGCGGCTATATATTACCGAGACAGGAGATGGCTCACGGCAACTGGGCCTGGTTGATAAACTGTTTACTCTGGGTTTTATTCCATGCTTGTTTCGGTTGGGGAATGATTATATTCCTGCTGCCATTGTTAGCTGGTATTCCTTACGTTGTCCAGAAGAGAAAGAATACCTCGATAGGGATAATTTTACATGCAATCGTCAATGGAGGAGGTTTCATCTCCGTTGCTTTAAAGGGAGTCTGAACTAATGACCATACAGAAAATATTGAGTGATCTGGAAAAATGCGGCACCATCCAGAACTGCAGAGTGTACCACAGGCACGGCGAAACGAACTGCCAGACACCGGAAGCGATCCCATATATCGAAACGCCTGGGAACGAAAAAAAACAACCTCAACCAACCAGATAGGATTTTACATGCAAACACGTAACTCTGATTTGAGAACTACGGTAGGAACAATTTTGATGCTCATGATGGCAGCCGGTCTCGTTTTATCTGGCTGCGGCCGCAAAGAGCAGCAGGACAAAGCGCAGAAATTGGAAACGGAACCGATGGCTGTGAAACGAGTTCCAACCGCGGATTCCACCTGGAAGATCGCCTTCAACAGCAACCGGGACGGCAACTTCGAAGTATATATTATGAATCCCGACGGCAGTGATCTCGTAAACCTGACGCAGAACGATGCCGCGGACTGGATATTTTACGCGGATACCACGCTGGTTTTCGCCTCAAACCGTGCAGGTTACTATCCTGAGGCAAACTTCGACCTTTACACCATGGATCGGAATGGTGAAAATCTGCGGCAACTAACCAAATTCCCGGTCTACGAATCCTCCCTGAGCGCTTCACCGGATGGCAAAAGTTATGCGGTCTGTTCCGAAAAAGACGGTGATCTCGAGATTTACCTCATAGACTCAACTGGCAACGAAACGAGCCGACTTACTGATAGTCCTTTCGGGGAAAGCGATCCGAACTGGTCGCCCGATGGCCGACAGATAGCCTACCGCTCAAATCGTGCCGGCCCCTGGGCTATCTGGGTCATGGATGCAGATGGCGCTAATGGAACCCGGATAACCGATTATCCTGAAGACCAGGAATCCCGGGATTATCAGGGAGAAGGCCCTCCCCATTGGTCGCCCGACGGCAGCAAGATCCTGTTCTTCTCCATGAGGGATGGCGACTGGGATATCTACACCATCCGTCCTGACGGCTCCGAATTGACAAACCTGACTCAGACCGAAACTAACGAAACCTGGCCCTCCTGGTCTCCTGATGGTCGCAAGATCGCTTTCTGCAGCGACCGCCTGGGCAACTATGATATCTACGTTATGAAGGCCGACGGCGCCGATCCGCAAAAGCTGACCAGTCACAACGACGCCGACCAGGGCCCTATATGGGTATGGTAATGCAGGTCAGACCGTACCAATCGGAAGACGAAGACGCAGTCATCGAACTCTGGCGGCGCTGTCACCTCGTGGTTCCCTGGAACGTCCCGAAGCTGGATATCCAGCGTAAGCTAAAAGTCAACCCTGAACTCTTTTTAGTGGGATTGATCGAAGAGGAAATTGTCTTCACGGTAATGGGCGGCTATGATGGACACCGCGGCTGGATGTACTACCTCGCTGTCTCACCTGATCACAGACATGAGGGATACGCCCGGGAAATCATGGCTTTCATCGAGGCAGAACTCCTTAAAAGAGGCTGCCCCAAGATCAACCTGCAGATCAGAACCAGCAACCTCGAAGCCATCAAATTCTATCAGAGCATCGGCTATAAACCAGACGCCGTCATGAGCATGGGGAAAAGACTCATAGAGGATTCATAACATCACTTCGACTCGGTCGTCATGGACCAATCCATGACGAAGTACCTGCTGTCAATTAGATTAAATATTTGTATAGAGGCGGACCTGCGTGGTTGCCCATTTTATCATAAACACCACATAGTCGGGGTCGCCCCCGACCCCGACTTTAATCTGTGTAATCCTTTAATCAGCGTGAATCAGCGATTCTGACAATTTCTCATTCCCCCCAATCCCGACCCCCACTTTAACATTACCCGTTGCTTCAGCTCTTGTCCCGGTTCGCCGGGATGTGACCTGACGCCTACTTAACACCTCCCCGACATTAAATCCGTGAAATCCGCATAATCCGCGCAAACTTGTCCGCCTTTTATCCGCTGTACAGCGAACTGGCGGATCCGTGATCCAGACAATAAAAAAAGGCACGCCTTAACAGCGTGCCCTTTCACTTTAAAATCTTAAGATTACTTGGTAAACACGACCTTCTGCATTAATGTCGCATTGCCGGTCTCCAGCCGGAAGAAGTACATCCCCGACGCCATATTGCTGGCATTCCAGGTTACTTCATGCACCCCGGCGTCCCGGTAGCCATCGATCAGTTCTGTCACACGTTGACCGCGCAGGTTGAAAACAGCTAACTGGATATCTCCCGACTCCACCAGTTCAAAACGCAGTGTTGTCGTGGGATTGAATGGATTTGGCGCAGCATCATGGATACGTGCAGAAAGATGATTTGACGCACCGAATTGATACCCATTATGCGGCCCTCTTCTCGGATAAACCGGATCACGCCACCACAGGCCGTTTATCTCATACACTATGATCATCTCCGGCGTAGCCCAATCTATTAGACCGCCAGTTATATCGACGTAATCGCCATCAGCAGGGCGTTCCGCGCCGCTGCCGGGATCATACCAGGGCGGACCGAAGTTGAGACGATATTCAGGTTCACCATTCCCATCTTCGTCTAAATAATATGCATTCTGGCAGACCGACGTATCCACGATCGCCCAACCTGAAGCTTCGATAACCTCCAGAGTGTCGCCCTGGCAACCGCCACCGCCGCCACCGCAGCCATCTAACTCAAAATCAACGATAAGCGTCTCACCGGCAACGACTTCAATATCTTGAGTCGCCATGCCAAGTCCGCTTTTCCTCGCTTTAGCGGTATAGTCCCCTTCGTCTACTGCAGAAAATTCGTAGGAGCCATCATCTGCTGTGTAAGCCTCATAATCGGGTTGGCAGCCTCCTCCGCCGCCACCTCCGCCACCTCCGCCACCTCCGCCACCACCGCCTCCGCCGCATCCACCGTCGGGGAGGGTGACGTAAGCGCGGTCAACGGGCTCGCCTTCGCTGGCGGTAACGGTTCCCATGACTACCCCGGTCTG
>CBDUWK010000157.1:0-5754 GCA_965370905.1 uncultured bacterium
ATTTTGGTGATGTGGAGAAGAAGATTATGTTCTTCAAGTCTCCAGCGGACGTGCGCAATACTTCCTTTATGAACTGGAGTTACGACGATGCGACCAAGAGTGATGACCAGTGGATATATCTGCCTGCTTTGAAAAAGGTAAAACGTATTTCCAGTGACAGTAAGAGTGATTATTTCATGGGATCGGATTTCACCTATGATGACCTGGGGGATCGTCATCCGTTGGACGATACACATCGCATTCTTCGGGAAGAGGTGATGGACGGAAAACCAACTTACGTAATAGAGAGCATTCCCAAGGATGAAGAGTATATGTATTCCCGAACGATAACTTGGATCATCAAAGAGAGTTGGATCGGTTTGAAAAAGGAGTTTTACGACGAAGATGATGAACTATTGAAAATCCTGACAGTGAACGAACAGCAGGATTTCGATGGCATTATTGTAATAACCAAAACAAAAATGACTAACGTCCAAAAAAATCGATCAACCGTCATGTCCCTTTCAAATGTGGTTGTGAATAAAGGAATCCCCGATAACAAGTTCACTGAACGCATCATGCGTCGGGGGATCTGATGCTCACAGAAATCGTAAAGCCAATCATTCAAACGATTCTCATGACCATGGTTCTGCTTTCAACAGCTTTTGGGCAAAATCTGGAGCTTAATGGCTACGTCCGAACCTATATGGGTATCCTGACCAATGAAACCATGGATTATTCCATTGTTCAAAACACGTTGGATCTGAAGCTGAAAACGAGTATGGATCGCGTTGCATTGATGGCGAACCCGTTTATCTATCAATACCCTAATCAAGAATTGGAGTTGGGAATGCGGGAAGCGTACATGGATATATTATTCGACAATATGGATATTCGGCTGGGCAAACAACAGGTCATCTGGGGCAAAGCGGACGGTGTATTTATCACAGATATTGTTTCACCGAAGGATTTGGGTGAATTTCTGCTACGTGATTTCGAGGAGATCCGAACCGGAATTATGGCAGTGAAAGCAGACTATTACATCGGTAACAACACTTTGGAATTTGTCTGGATTCCTGTATTTTCGCCTACAATCATGCCGGATATTTCATCCATCTGGTCACGTGTGCCGGAATTCTCTCTGCCGGTAATGTTTGATTCATCACAGGTGGAAATTCCCAACAGGCTGGAGAACAGTGAAGTGTTCATCAAATTCTCCGGTATGTCATCACTGCTGGATTATGAGCTGATAGGTGGAAGCATGTGGGATGATGATCCTACGTTGCATGTAATTCCGATTATGGCTGAAGAAAATCCTCAACCGGTGGGTCTAACTGTTATGCCTGAACACCATCGTCTGACCCTCGCTGGCGGCAGTTTCAGCACAGAAATCGCAGGTTATATTCTCCGCAGTGAAGCAGCTTATTACATCGGAAAGCAGTTTGCCTCCACTAATGCACAAGGGTTGCCCATTAATTTTCAGGAAAAGGATTACCTGCATTATCTTGTAGGCACCGACTTTTCAATCAGTGGAACTAATTTCAGTCTGCAATTCATTCAACAGGTGATACTGGATTATGAAGATGCTATAATTCAGGATGAGATGGATAATACTGTAACAATTCTGGCAAACCGCACATTCCTTCAGGAAACTTTAACCCTGCAGTTATTTGCATATGTCGGGCTGAATAATACAGACGCTCTGATTCGACCAACACTAACCTATGACTTTGCGGATGGATTTGAGATTGTAACCGGTGTTAATGTTTTTATACGTAAAGATAGTTCTGATCCCGGGATGTTCGGTTATTACGATGAAAATGATATGGCTTACTTGAAAGTAAAGTACAGTTTTTAATTTGTTGTGCCAAGCCAAGTTAGAATCATCGTTCAAATATGGGCGTATCTTGACAAAACTCGCCGTCCGAGCAAGCGCCTGAAAGACCTGGCAGATATCATGAGGCTATTAGAGGCTGACCCTGTATTAAAAAAAGAAATCCCTGAAGATGTCCGAAAGAAGATAGATTAACGGAGATAAACAATGTCCGACAAAGTTCCCGGTCAAATTACTTACGATATAGCTGAACAGGAGATCATGTCCTCGGGGCATTTAGCCTGCCCCGGTTGCGGAGCCTCGCTTTCCATGCGGCTCGCCTTGAAAGTATTGGGACCTCGCACTGTACTCTGCGTCCCCGCCTGCTGCTGGGCGGTTATAGATGGTCCTTTTCCATATTCAACCGCGGGTGTACCGGTTGTCCACTGTGCCTTTGAAACCGCAGCCATAACCGCTACCGGGGTGCGTCATGCTTTAGACGTGCGCGGTCAGAAGGACATCAACGTCGTTGCCTGGGCTGGCGATGGCGGCACCTTTGACATCGGTTTCGGCGCGCTTTCTGCCACCGCCGAGCGCAATGAAAATATCATCTACATATGCTACGATAACGAAGCTTATATGAACACCGGTATTCAGCGTTCTTCCGCTACGCCGGTCGGTGCCTGGACCACCACTACACCTTCAGAGCATCCCAAGGAAGAGCCCAAGAAAAATCTCGTGGAAATCATGGCCGCGCACCGCATCCCTTATGCTGCTACGGCCACAGTCGCCTACCCCGATGATTTGAATTACAAACTGGAGAAAGCCAAGAATATGACCGGCACCAGGCTGCTGCATATTTTCAGTCCGTGTCCCCCTGGACACAGATCACTGGAAAGCGATTCCATCAAGATCAGCCGTTTAGCAGTCGAGACTAAAGTCTTTCCGCTTTATGAGGTCGAACACGGAACTAAATACACTCTGAGCAGAGAACCGCAAGGATTACCGGTTACGGAATATACCAAGTTACAGGGCAGGTTCCGCCATCTCACAGAAGCAGAGTTGACCCAGATGCAGGAACGGGTGGACTGGGAATGGGATCTGTTGATGAGAAGAATTGCGGTATTCTCTGAAAAAGAATAGATGCACTTTCACTTGTTTGGATGGAACAAATTTTGTAGATTTGAAGTTCGCTGGGAAAATTAAAACTTTAAGAAGGCTGACTTCCCATGAAAGATCAAAAGAGCAAACAGAGAGGTCGCAGAGAGTCACGCTGGAAACTCTTCGATGCTATAAACTACCGGGTTTTCCTGGCTGGAATCGTTATTATTATATTCGGATATATCGCCTTGATGCAAGGACCTCATGATTCTTTCCTGTCGCTGCACCTGGCGCCAGTCCTTCTGGTACTGGGATATTGCGTTCTGATCCCTCTGGCCATCCTCCTGCGTTCGCATAAAAGCAAGGGCGATTAGCTCAGTTGGTTTAGAGCGCCTGCCTTACAAGCAGGAAGTCGTTGGTTCGAATCCAATATCGCCCACAGTATAAAGCCTCCCCTGGGCCGTCATAGACTATTCCATGACGGCGCCTTTATTTACGCAGATAGCATCTGAAACCTTAACAGCTTATTTTTAAACCAAGTTTGATAAACCTCTTGACAATCCCACTAATATTTTGTATATTGTTTTGGGTTGAATTCTCATTAGTTAAAATTACACGTCGCGCGGCTCAAAAAAACAGGATAACCTGAACCAGGTTTATTTGGAGGAGAGCCAACACAAAAGAAGCACATCTGATTTCATCCTTTGGGGGGTGAGTGGGGTTGTGCTTTTTTTAGTCTCTAAAAAGAGAGGGAATGAAGATGATGAGGAAAATGATGGTTTTGGTGGGGGTGGTCTGGGGAATAGCAGCGGTGGTTATTGCAGACGAGATACATGTACCAGGGGATTATCTGACAATCCAAGAGGCTGTTAATGCCGCACAATTTGGAGATTCAATCTTGATCGCTCCGGGTGAATATGAGGGTATTCGTGTTTATGATTCGCCCAACAATATCAGCTTGATTGGATCGGGTGCCTTTTCTGTGAATCCAACAATAATTACAAGCATCGCAGGTTCAGATAGCTCGATATGTATGTTACTTGATAACATTTTTGGATGGTCTATCTCAGATTGTGAAGTCGTCGAGACATTTGTTGGCCTTCCTCTCCATTGGGGTGCGATCAGAATTTATGATTCTGAGAACGTTACCATTGAGAGAATCCATGGAGTGCCATTAGAATCAGGTGGTGAAGCAATTCTGCTTGAAAGATGCAACAATACTGAGATAAAATATTCCCTATTTACTGCAGGAAGTCCCTATGTCGTTCAATTAATTGATGGCTCAAATCTCTACCTTCGTAATCTAACCGTATCTGGAAGTGGTCACGGAATAACAATTAGGTCTTTAATTACTGGAGACCTTGTAATTGAGAATTGCATATCTGCGTTTAATGGTCTGGAAGGTATTAGGTGTGTTGAAGGATGGCAACCTAATTATACCGTTCAATACAATGATGCCTATGGGAATGGTGGCGGTGGTAATTATACTGGATTCTCGCCCGATACGACAAATATCGCTCTCGACCCTACGTTTGCGGGAGGGAATGGATGGGAAGCATATCAACTTCTATGGGGCTCTCCATGTATTGACTCCGGCAATCCAAATTCACCACTTGATCCGGATAGTACAACAGCTGATATGGGTTGTATATACTTTAATCATGAACCAACGGTAATTCCGGGTGGAAATGTGTCAGGAATATGGACTTATTTTGGTTCGCCGTATTTAATAGAGGAAGAAATTAGAGTACCACCGGACAGTACCTTAATAATAGAGACGGGTGTGGACGTTATATTCCAAGGACATTTTAAATTCATTGTAAATGGCTGTTTAGAAGCATTAG
Source organism: uncultured bacterium (assembly GCA_965370905.1). GTDB lineage: Bacteria > Electryoneota > B3-LCP > B3-LCP > B3-LCP > JALGVT01. Next base: position 4,738 of record CBDUWK010000157.1, read on the forward strand.
GGACAGAGCAGGACTCTATTTTATTTACTGCATCCGATACGAGCGAAGGGTGGCACGGGATCAGATTTGTAGATGCACAGGAAGGCAGTAGGCTGGAATACTGTGAGATTGAATATGGGAGGGCATTTGGCGGAACTGGCCAATATGGTGGAGGAACATATATTTTAAATTCATCACTGACAGTTTCAAATTGTAGCTATCATGACTGTTGGGCTTCGTCAGTGGGGGGTGCAATACATGCGCATGATTCAGAGATTAATGTCACAAACTCTGTTTTCTTTAATAATACTTGCAATGGAGATGGTGGTGGAGGTATAATGAGCTCCGCTTCCATTGCAACAGTAATAAATAGCTCTTTCATGGACAATACAACTCCAGGGATAGGTGGGGCTATCTATTTTGAATCCAATAATTCATGGGTAAGTGGCTGTTATTTCTACAGAAATCATGCAGCCCAAGGTGGTGCCATTAATTGTGGAACCGCTCCAGATATTTCGGTTGACAATTGTATAATGGTTGAAAACACAGCAAACAATGCGGGAGGGGGAATATACCATGCTGCTGGTATTCTATCTGTTGTAAATAATACAATTATAGATAACTCGGCTGCATCAGGGGGTGGCATTTTTACGTATAACGGCATAATAAAGAATAGCATAATAAGAAACAACGCCAATGAACAGATAAACTCTGCTCTGGGTCAAGTGAATTATTGTAACATTCAAGGGGGATGGCCCTCAGGCACAGGAAACATAGACCAATTTCCCTTCTTCGTTGATCTTATAAATGGCGACTTCCACTTACAATCTTATGAAGGCAGTTATCATGGTGGAGCATGGTTGCCAGACCCACTACATAGTCCCTGCATAGATGCTGGTGATCCCTCCTCACCCTTTAATAATGAACCAGCACCAAATGGTGGTATCGTTAACATGGGAGCTTATGGTAACACTGCAGAGGCATCTATGTCTTGGACACCTCCATATGACTTTACGGTACAGCTTACCTACAATTCAG
>CBDUWK010000158.1:0-5748 GCA_965370905.1 uncultured bacterium
CTGCTCCATGGTATTCATTCCTTCTCTCGAGCCTTCACTGATCATCTGATATATATCGCCAGTATTATTATTTTTTATTGCCGCCTTAACTGAGGAATTTACCAATAATATTTCCTTGGCGAGTATCCGCTTGCCATCGAGTGTAGGTACAAGCTTCTGAGAAATCACAACCTTTAGAACGTCGGCAAGGCGGGAACGAACGCGTTCTTGCGCTTCGACGGGACACTCTGCCACGATACGGTCAATTGATTCGACCGCAGATCCTGTGTGCAGGGTAGAGAAGACCTTATGGCCTGAGTCTGTTATTTCCAGCGAAGTCATGATCGTGTCCGCGTCTCTCATCTCACCGATCATGATGATATCTGGGTCCTGTCGCAAAGCCTGGATAGCGCCCTCTTTAAAGCCAAGTACGTCTCTTCCGACTTCACGATGTCTTATTATGCATCTGTTGGACAGGTGAACGCACTCCACCGGACTTGATATGATCACGACATGCGCATCCACTGTTTGGTTGTTCGCCTCTATGATGCTGTCCAGGGTCGTTGATTTACCTGAACCAGTTATGCCGGTGACTAAAACTAAACCCTGCTTTTCATGTTTAAGTGATAACGCCTTAGCTATATTGGGGTGAAATCCCAGGTTTTTAAAAGGATAAACGCTGCTGTTAATGAGGCGCATGTTGAGAGCTAAATGATCCAGGTCGAAATACATGTCACCTCGGAAACGAACACTTACGTTTTTATTGTCAAGAGCATAAGAAAAGTCGAGGTTTCGCTTGTCCAGGAGATACTTTATTTGCCGGTTTGTGAGTATATTTAGGTTTAAGATGTTGAACTGGTCCAGTGAAAAGGCGCCCAGCTCCATAACCGGTCTCTTATTGTTATAGATGCGAAACCAGATCTGTCCCAGTGAGCCCTGTCCACCTAAATCTATGTCCGAAGCTCCTACTTCCACCATTCTTAGTAGAAAACTCTCCAGTAGTTCTCGCAATTGATCGCGGTCACGCTCATCGGTCTGGTCGAGCATAGTCGCATATGCTTCCATGCGTTCTACCCCGGCTGCGTGCTTGGAGACTGCTGCTTCGATATTCTGAAAGATCGCCTCAACACTCTTCTGAGTCCGCACTTCCTGCGAATGTAATTCCGGCGAATCTAAGACTTCATTCATGATTTTACCCGACTGCGTTTAGAACATCTATTGGATATGGGCTTTCCATTGAAAGACCGACAATAGCATCTCAACAATTTAGTGATCTTAATCCAGATAACGGCCTCTGGCGACTTTTATATTGTGGATTTCGGCGCCTGTGGAGTAGGGTGGAGGGCGCTCTGATTTTGTATTGCTTGAAGGTTGCGCTCGAAAAGCCTCCGCGCTGAGCGCATCTTGATTACATTTCAATTACTATGGGGAAATTAATCCGAAGACCGGCGGCACCGCGGGGGTCGGGGCGGAACGGTACCTTTTTTCACGGTCTCTATATTTTTCTATTCTGGTTCATCCGTTTTCTTACCTGGGCATCATTTCTCGGCCATTTCACGTCTTTCAATTTTCAAGACCGCGGCCGGCCCTCGGCTCTTATCCCCCCATTATATCTGTCTTTTCAGACAGCCCCTTTTTTTATATCGGCTGTACCAGCCTCTCTATTCAACGATTTTAGCTATTTTTCTTATTCAATATTATACAAAATTTATTCTACTCGTAATAGCTCATAACCCAGAGACTATCCCCCTTGAGTCCGCCGTTGTTTAATCCGGCATAAATTGCCTCTTTGGAGAACAGAACATCTCCGGTGCCGTTACCAATGCAGTTACCCCCAGAAGGGCCAACCGTCAGCAGAAAAATTGCTCCAATTATAGTATTGTGCATGTGAACCATGTCGTCCGCGATGATCAAACCTTTGAAATCTTCTCCTGTCAAATTGCTCATCAACGCATTAGTGTCATCATTGTGCACTACTAAAATACCTTCGCTGAGTTCTCTGAAAAAGGCGGGTTCCCACAGAGAATCACTCGGAAGTTCGACGTAGGTTACACCACTCAGTGGGAAAGTCAAATTGCTGGGATCTATCACATATTGACCACCGTTGACACCACCTTGTGCCAACCCCTTCAGGGTGCCGAGAGGAACGCCTATAACCTGATCCGGTTCTGAGGGAAATCCTCCGGGCCATGACATGTATTCTTCAGCCACCTGCTCCCATCCAAACCATTTGGTGGGTTCCAGATCGATGCCGTCGCTCTTGGTTCCGCCCAATTTTGAACTACCCTGCCTGGTGAAATCTCCCATCGTCCTGATTGCGAAGACACCATCATCCGGGAATAAGTTTCCCTGCATGTCGTGATCTCTGCCGTCTATTACTAATTGTCCCAGCGTTAGGATATCACACTGCGCGGTAACACCGGCCGTTATGTTTCCGGGCCAATCGATGGCGTTTACAGCCACCAAGACTTCGCTGGAAACCTCGTCATTGTAGTTCTCAGCCTCGATCTCTATCCGCACTGTATCGGCCCCCAGGGTGGAATCCTGTGATGAATCTACGATTTCAACGTCAACACTGCTTGATGACAAGGAAAGGCCACTGTATCCACCCCTCCAGTTTTTATCCTGAGAGAGCTGGTATATGCTCAATTCTGCCGCACTTCTGGCTATGTTGCGCGCGGAGTTTTCACTGAATTGTGCGTTGCTGACATCCTGCGAACTCGAACCGATGCGGCTGTAGTTCAATTTCAGCCCGACTGCTATGATTGCAAAACCGACTACGAGTACCATTGAAAAGCGTCCCATATTTATTCTCCTCCTCGGTTATCAGTCCTTAGCTCCCGGTTCTGTATTCCTGCAATTTAAATCTGAATTTATTTATTCAAAATAGCTCATAACCCAGAGACTATCCCCCTTGAGTCCCCCATTGTTTAACCCGGCAAAAATAGCCTCTTTGGAGAACAGGATATAGCCGGTTCCGTTTCCGATGCAATTACCATAAGTGGGGCCAACCGTCAGCAGAAATACACCTCCTATAATGGTATTGTGCACGCGTACCATGTCGTCCGTGATGATCAATCCGGTAAAACTATCTCCGGTCACATTGTTCATCACCGCATTGCCGTCGTCATTGTGTACCACCAAGATACCGCTGCTGGGTTGGGTGAAAAATGATGGAGTCCACTCAGTACCGCTCGGCAACTCAACCCAGGTTACGCCATTAAGTGGAAAGGTCAAATTATTCGGATCTACCACGTATTGACCGCCGTTGACACCACCCTGCGCCAGCCCCTTCAGGGTTCCTAAGGGAACGCCAATAACCTGATCAGGTTCGGTGGGGTATGTTCCGGGCCAGGTCATGTATTCTTCGACCACCTGCTGCCATCCATTCCATCTCGTGGGTTCCAGATCAATACCGTCGTCCTTGGTTCCGCCCAATTCTGAACTGCCCATCCGGGTGAAATTTCCCATCGTCCGTATGGCGTAGACACCATCATCCGGTAATACGTTACCCTGCATATCGTGATCTCTGCCATCAACTGTTAAGGTACCCAGAGTTTGGATATCACACTGTGCAGTGACGCCGGCAACGAGGTTAACAGGAAAATCGAGGGAGTTTACGGCCACCATGACTTCGCTGTAAACTTCCTCATCATAACTCTCAGCTTCTATTTCAATTCGAATTGTATCTAAACCTAAAGAGGGGTCTTCAGATGAGTCAACAATATCTACCTCTACTTCACTCTCTCCTATGGTTAGATAATATCCAGCCCTCCAGGTTTTATCTTGGGAGAGCTCGGATATGCTCATTTCAGCCGCGCTTCTGGCTAAGTTACGTGCAGAATTTTCGCTGAACTGCGCGTTGCTTACATCCTGCGAATTTGAACCGATGCGGCTGTAGTTCAATTTCAGTCCAGCGGCTATTATAGCAAAGCCGACTATGAGTACTATTGAAAAGCGTCCCATTTTTCTTCTCCTCTTTGTTCGTCGTTTTTAGCCCCCGGCTCTGTTCCTCCGCAATTCAGTCTAAGTTTATCTATTCGTAATTGCTCAATAACGTAACACCATCATCCACGATACTGCATTTAGCAGATTCGTATTTGAAGAAATTTACAAATTCTTGGGATATACTTTGGATGTCCAGAACGATCTGGCATACGTCGTGTCAATCGTAAACGGGCTCTCTACAATCAGTGAATATTCGATCGCTTTAGCCAGGAAGGTACTGGTCGTAACCGCTTCATTTCCATCGTACATTACTATCTGGAAGTCAATCACGCCCAGCGCTCCTCCCACAGCCTGGCCGTTGAACGTACGGGTGAGAATTCTATCCCGCGGGTTGACAGTTCCCGGAGTTCCGCTCACGGGTCCCAATACGTAAGAAATCTGATCCACGCTTCCGTCGTTGTCTATGTCAGCCTGAAAGCTGATGGAACTGGTGTCCGCGGCCGTAATGGCAGTTGAAGGACTTGGCAACCCATAGGCGATCTTGCGAAAGTCGAATTCGATCTCTTCCACGAGTTCCACCAGGTTTTCCTGTGTCATCAGTTCTAACCGATCCTCGGTTGACAATTCATTAAAGTTGATGTTGACACGCAGAATCATCATCAGCAGTAAGCTGCCAATGATGAACGATCCGATAAGGTCGAGCATTGAACTCATCGTTTATCTCCTGAGAGCTAATTCAAGATGGTTGACTCGGTTGCTGGTCTTTCGTAACTTCTGGTAGACCGCATTAAGAGTATTAAGTATGAAGTGTTTGACCAGTTTCTCTTCCCTCTGATTGAAGAAATTTAAAAGTTCGTCCCGATCGAGGCTTATTATACTGACAGCGCTATAGGCAATCAAACACTGGGTGCTCAAGTTTGGCCGGAATATATGCATCTCTCCGTAACAGTCAAACTTGCCCAGCCGGTACAATTCTATGTTATCCTGGCGAACTGAGACTTCCCCTTCGAATATGATATAGAGCCGCCTGTCTGTGTTTCCTTCCTGCAGAATGATTTCATCTGGATCGTACGTTTTCATAGTACCCAGGTCGAGAAATTCTTTTATGGTTTTCTCAGGTATATTGTTTAGCAACGGAATGGTCGGAGGCGTTTCGTTTAAAGCGACTAAGGTATCCTGCAGGTCCTGCTTCAACTTCTGGTTCTCTTCTCTCAAATGATTCTGTTGCAATGCCATCTTAATGGTGACTTTGAGCTCATCGAGAATCAACGGTTTCGAGAGGTAGTCGAACGCACCCCGTTTTATCGCCTCCACGGCTGCGTCAGCGTCGCCAAATCCGGAAAACATGATGACAGTCTGGTCAGGATTGATCTTTCTGAGATTATCGAACAATTCCAGTCCGTCCATCCCCGGCATACGGATATCGGAAAGCACCAGGTCGAAATTCTCACTCTGTGCTAATTCGTAAGCGTCTTCGCCGTTGGCTGAGGTCATCACCTGATAGTTTTCGTGTGACAACGAGTCCTCGCAAAGGGAACGAATTTCCGCATCATCATCTACGATCAGGATTTTCTCTTCCATAATTTATCTCTCTAAAGATTAGGTTATCAATAGTAAGCAAATATCTGTTCCATCCCAATCTGTATGGATTGTTCTGAAGCAGGATTGATTAGATATGGACTCGTTATAACCACGCTTAGTTGCTTTAACCAGGTCTGGTATGAAACGGTTTGAGTTGGATTGCTGGGATTGACATATACCACCTGGGCTGCAATATTATAAAGCACAGACGGAAAAGTCGTAGTATCAGTTATCGAGAGA
>CBDUWK010000159.1:0-5730 GCA_965370905.1 uncultured bacterium
ATTCCGATATCCTCGGGTATACTGTAGGGGTAGGTTACAAACTCGAAAAGCTCACCTTCGATGTAACCTTCGAATACCTAAAGGGCAAGACCAGGGATATCACCAATGAAGAGGTTGAAGAATTAGGTGTAGGCATGCCGGGCACACACGATTTCGACGTCATAGCACCGAGCATAGCCATCACGTATCATTTCTAAATGTTATACAATGAGTTTAGAAAAAAAACGCCGGACGAAGTGTCCGGCGTTTTTTAACTGCTTATCCTTCCGCTTCTTTGCTTAAATTGTAAAAACATACCAAAGGTCAAGCATCGGTTTAAACGTATAAGCCAAACCTACTTCGCCACCAACAGTAAAAGCCACTTTGGGACGAATGAATACCCCTTTCTTCGGTTTATAAACACCACCCACCTGAGCTATATGGCGGATTTTATGAGTATTTGGAGTGATCACACCAGGCGCGGTTCTATCCTTCCATTTTCTAGTGTGAATGTAGGTAGCAAATCCCATGAATTTCTTATGAAAATTATAATCGAGTTTGACGATGATCTTCATATTATCGCCGACATCCTTATTATTTGCGGATATCATAGTAAGGTAACTCTGATCAGTAGTATCAGCTCCAACTACTACCTGTTCTGATGCAGTAGTGTTACTACCAGAATACCACCCCTTTTGATCAAACCAGTAGTTCAATTTCAGATGTCCACGGAACTTGTCGAACCATTTAGTGGAAATGATGCCCCCCAAAGCCCACTTCAACCTACCGCTGCCCAAAGCGATTTCCTGATACTTAGTGCCAGTAGGAAGACTTAAAGTACTAAGAAACGTCAACCCGTGCTTATCTTTTGCCCAGGGGAGTATTGCTATGCGGGTTTTCAACCAGATATCTCCAACACCCATGGCGCTCTTTTCAACAGTACCATCTTCACTTTCATAGTTGATGTTTCTGAAGGGTACGTTAATCATCCATTCCATCCGATCAGTTACTGCATAGCCGAACATGGGATTAACTCCATATTCGATTTTGGTGTGATCATAATCCACCCATTCCTCATCGCTAGTATCCCAGGTTTGAGTGAAATTCATGTGATAGAAATGTGCCATAACAATATAGGAACCTTGCTTCATAGTTTTGGCGCTACGGCCCAAGACCTGAGCATTCGCCGGGAGTACAAAAACTCCGATCACAGTAACGAGTAAAATTACAGTTAGTAGTTTTCTCATTTTCTTCTCCTTGTGTGGATGATTTTTTTTAGATTTTAAGCTGTAGTTTCTATGAGATTTCTTAATTTCAGGTGTAATTCTGTGAAAACCGAATCCAACCGATTGCGTGGGCGGTTTAGATCGACTTTAACTTCATCAGTAATTCTTCCTGGGTCGGTCGCCATTACGACTATTCGGTCTGCAAGGTAGATAGCTTCGTCAATGTTATGAGTTACGAATATGATGGTTTTGCGCTTCTTCTGCCATATATCCAGGATTACATCCTGGAGACGGTGACGGGTACGTTCATCTAAAGCGCCGAAAGGTTCATCCATAAGCAACACTTCAGGATCGTGTGCCAGTGCGCGCGCAATAGCGACACGCTGCTGCATCCCACCGGATAGTTCGTACGGTCGAGCCTTTTCGAACTCATGCAGACCCACAAGATCTATCAATTCCCGGGATTTTGGTATGCGCTCACTTTTAGGAAGGCCTTTCATCTCCATCGGAAAGGCGATATTTTCGATGACGTTGTACCAGGGAAAAAGCGAATACTGCTGAAACACCAGAGTGCTGATCCGGTGCAGATCATGAACCGGCGATCCATCCAGCCTAATTTGGCCGAAGGAAGGCAAATCGAGGCCTGCGATCAGGCGGAGGAGGGTGGTTTTCCCGCAACCGGTCGGACCGATAAGAGAGACAAACTCACCTCCAGCTACATCGAGATCGATCCCATCGAGAGCTACTGTCTCCCTGTCTGGTGGAGTGAAAAATATCTTGCCAATGCCAGCTACCGCCAATTTGCGCATATTATCGTTCCAATGCCTTCCAGCCTGAGACCCGAACGGAGATGGTTTGTAATCCCTTGTTTAGTCCTAAGCCCATAAAACCGATTACCACCATGCAGGCCACCAAGATCTGCATCTCTGCTAATTCATAAGAATACATGATCAGGTAGCCGATCCCGGAATCGGAACCAGGCAGCATTTCTGCAGCGATGATTACCATCCAGGCGATTCCAAGGCCGATCCGTAGACCGGCCATGATATCAGGCAGCGCTGCGGGGATGATCACCTTCCAGAAAGTCTTCATCCTGGATGCGCCCAAGACGCTGGCAGTTTCAATCCAGAGACCACGCACACTGGAGACACCATGAATGGTGTTCAACAGAATAGGAAACAAGCCTCCCCAGAAGATGATAAAGACCATCCCGATCTGTACGCTGTCTAAGATGGTATCCGTATATCGCACACCGAAGAGCTGTGGTACAGTGGTGGTTTTGAACACCGCCATGGCAAAGGGTATCCAGGCGATTGGACATAAAGGCCTGAATAGTTCCACCAATGGATTTACCAATCGGTGGATCAATTTGGAGGTTCCCATGAAGATGCCAAGGGGCACACAAACCACCACAGCCACAGCAAATCCCAGGAGCACACGGAACAACGAAACGAGGGTATTCCAGATCAGAGAACCGGTCCCAACCAGCTCGGTGAACGGATGGAATAAGACCGATAGTACCGCGGTCAACCGAGGAACCAATGCAGGATTGTCCACCCAGATGGCGATCAGTTCCCAGAACAGAAGGAACATGACGGGAAGGAGTGAGCTCTGCAACCGTTGTACCGGTTTACCTGATTCTCTCCGGGATATAGGATCGCTATTTCTTCCGTTTGGCAACATTGGCTCGCGCCTCTTTGATGAGACTGAAGTCGAGCAATAACCTGTCGATTTCTTCATTAGTTTTTCCCGCTAACTCACCCTTAATGTGTCCCAGATCCTCCATAGTCTTTGCCCAGGTAATGACACCCTGCCACCACACTTCATTATCCGGATCCGTCAAGTAGAGGGACGTTGGGATGGAATTTTCCTCTACGGTAATCGTGGTACCGAGGAACTTTGAGGCGGATTCCATGGCAATCCTGGGGTTTTCGTTCATGTAATCCGTGGCAATCACAATCAATTCCAGGAATTTTACTACGAGATCTCTCTTCTCCTTTACGACCTCATCCATGGCAGAAATCATGCAGCAGGGATGGTCCTTCCACAATCCCGGAGGGAGGTCGTTCAGATCCGCAATGCATCGGCCCATACCCTTTTCCTCTCCGATTGCGCAGAACGGATTGTTGCAAACGTAAGCGTCGATAATGTTATTCAGCAATCCCGGATTTAACTGCCTGGCGCCCTTCATATTAATAAGATGAACGTTCACATCGCGTACACTGGTATCATTAGAGTAGGTAATACCTACCTCGTCCAATGCACCCTGAAGGATGATCAACGCGATGGCTTTGGGCGCTTTAAAGCCGACTCTCAACGGCTCTTTACGGTTTTTAACGTAAGTTACGAACTCTTCCCAACTTTTTGGGGGCAGATCTTTACCCACAACCAGCATATCTCCTTTGCTATGCAGTGGTGAAATGATCTTCATTGGCGTCCCTTTATCAACGAAAAATGCCACTGCTGCCACGCCACCGAAACCGATGTCGAATGTCCCCTGCGCCATAGCTGTCGGCATCTTCGATCCGCCGCCGGCCTTATAGAGCTCGAGTTCGCAGATCAACTTATCGCCGTCGTACAGTTCGTATAGCTGCTTCGCTCTGACTTCTTTTAAATAGATGCCGTAGTCACTTTTGAACAGATCGCCGTTCAGGGCAGCAACGTAGAGCGCAGTATGGTGGTCGTGACCGACATGCCCCACCTTAAGCACAGGTGCTTTGGCTAAAGCCGACAGAGGCAGGATGGCGACCACTATGAGCAAAAGGGCTACAACTAAGATCTTAACTGTTGGTTTCATACCTTATCCTCCTGATTACATTGAGTATAATACTGACTATGTTTTAATTAGTGCTGTTTCAATTTTGTGAATTTAATCACTATAGGGGTTAATGCCCTAACCATATAGAAAATAGAGTAATACTCACATGCGTCGATCACTTACAGAGTAAGCGGCGACGCTGGAAGCAGCCTTTTAAGGGTTGATGTGAAGATTGGAATTCAGGAGGATACGTAAAGGGGTACTGAGATGGATTATTGAGGGAGGCCTTTCAATCCACCTGACAGACCGCACTTCGCGACCGCGCTAAGGCTCCGAAACTGAAACCTTAGCGTACCTCAAGTGGATTTAGAAGATACTAACATTGTCCTTTTGGGTTGTTTAGACTATCAATTGTGACAATATAGTATTTTGTAAAAAGAAAGTCAAGCGATTTTTCAACTCTATCGTTTTTTTGATTATCGTAGAATATCCGCATACTCACGACCAAACTCATAGTTTAGTCAGCGAGCAGAGCGTACACGGAATGTCCGGCGTTTTTTATCCTGCAGAAATGAAAAATTCCTACCGCATGTAGCAGACCTTGTTATATAGCTGCTTCTCACTCGCTAACATTCTGATAAAATAAATCCCTGACGTGACAGCTCTATTATTCTGATCGGATCCGTTCCAGCGCACGGTATGGCTGCCGGTGCAGAAATCTTTCTCGGCTAAGGTTATTACTTCCTGGCCGAGCAAATTATAGATTGCGATCTGTAATTCACCAGAATGCGGAACGGAAAAGTTGATTATGGTCTCATTGTTGAATGGATTCGGGTGCGGCACTTCAAGGACATAGGCTGAAGGTAACGATGCCGCTTCCTGGTCCTGGACGGCTGGCGCCGTATTCTGATACACGTCAACTGATATGCTAAGGCGGGGATAGTTCACTGACAATTCGCGCGAGGAGAACACTCCGTACCAGGTCAATGTGGTCGGCAGAACCCAGCTAATAGTGCCATAATGCGAATTGTGCTGGATAGCGAAAGCTTCAACTGGGTTATATGAAGCATATTGATCGTAGTTATCCTGGTCAACCATAAAAAAATCGATACACCCCGTATCCATCTTTTTGGCGAACTCGTTGTTATTGAGGAACTGGCTATATGCCGATTCATATTCCACCTGGTAGGCTATTTCCATGCGATAGTTATCTGCCGGATTGGCGGGATTTTCGGACAGGATTAGCTGGTGTTCGGGGGAGCTGTTCCATAAAGTACATTCCCAGTAATAGGTCGTTCCCGGTTGTGAATTCGTAATGATCTGGATTGTACCTGAACTGGGATAGTTACCGAGTGGGCCTGATATGCGGATATAGTAATCTTTATTGTCACCCAGGGCGAGAGAGACTTCACCGCTGGAATTGGTTACCCCATAAGTAGCTGGATAGAGATCGCCCCAAAGAGCTACAGTTTCAATAGTGACCTTATAACCGTCAGCAGGTTTTCCCTGGCAATCATAGACTGAGACGTTCAGCGTAGATATGCCTTCGCTGTAACGGTCGGTTACCGTCCAGAGATAGCCGTCTCCGCGATAATTGTAAACTGCTGAGAGGGTTTTGCCCCAGCCATTTTCATAGAGCAAGGGATTATTGAAGGCACCACCCCCGCCATCCCAATGGATCCACTCCTCGTGGTAAATCTCATTCCAGGTGTGATCTTCACAGATGTTCATAGTACAAACGGTGGGGATTAAACAGATGCGGCCTAA
>CBDUWK010000160.1:0-5726 GCA_965370905.1 uncultured bacterium
TTATAATAAAATTAAAATGTGAGATAACTCTATCAACAGGATTGCGTAAGACAGTTATCCATGTTGCCGGTGCGGGAAACCTGTTACGAAAATGGTATTGAATATGTCCGGCGATAGCTTTAGTATCTTTGGAGACATTTACGGAATCGTTCGGTGCTCTGTGATAAAAGGGCGCCTCTTTATAATTATGGACGTTATCCTCACCATACTGTCTTCCCATCACTTCTCGGAGTGAGGTTCCCGCGGCCTTCATGACATGCAAGAAAATGAGTGGTAGATCTGTCTTTTTTTCGGATTCAACGGAAGAATCCTCGGATGCAATACTTTGGTTGGATCCCGGACTCGCTATTTTAGATTCTACGAACTGCTGAGGTACAGGTGCAGCAGGCCGTTCCGGAACGACAATTTTTACATTACGGAATTCATCACAGTGAGGATAGGTCTTGCGAGCATAGTCGATAACGATATCTCTTTCTCCTTGTTGCTCACTTCCCCGGAGAGATTCTACTGTCAATTTCATCAGGTGAGTTTCTGCTTCCGAGAAGGTATCCGGACGGCTGAAATATTTCATGTAAGGTCCACTGAACTGGTTCAGTATCTTGAAAGCCTTCACTTCATTTTCAAAGTCATCTCCGAGTTGCATAATAGCTGCATTGAACTGATTCTTTACATGGTCGTAAAGCTCACAATCCATCTTCGAGACGTCTTTGAGGGCTTGCAGCTCTACCGTTGAAAGACTGTCTTTCCTGGGGCGTTTTTTGGTGATGTTCTCACGTACATAATAGGGGGTTCTCCAATCGAAGGTCCTTTTGAGGAAGACCATCATCTCATCGAACTGTTCGACAACTCCTACGACGGGAAAATACTTCTGGAGGTTTTGCTTGGCTGTTTCCAGAATCTCGGTAGAGTATACGCCATACCCCTCAGTTTTTCCACTGGAGAGATACTTCGTCTGCAGGTTATCCATGGCGCCGTACATGCCCTGCCGGGCGAATTCGACCAGACTTATATTCTCAGATTTGATGCGGTTATAGTGGACTATGTCAGGATTTTCCAGGATGAAATAATACTCGGACATCATGCGGCCGACCGGATCGCGTAAGATTGTGATATAGTCGCAATTCTCGGGTAATAAGGTATGCTGCCGGAAGTGAAAATGTCCCATAAAGACCTTAATCCGACTCTTCTGTTCGTCCGGCCAGCGCCGGAATTGGCTGAGGAAAGTATTGGTCTCCTTCAATGAACCGAACTTTATTATCCCAATATTGTGATATTGGCGCCTTACGACGGATTCAAGGGTTGTCCCTGCGGTTTTAAAGAGATGTAAAAAGGCTAACGGCCGATCATGCCTAAAATTTGCCGCTGTTCGGTTCATTTCCAATCCTTAATTTTGGAACATGTTCTATTGCGGATTCTCGACCATGTATATCTTATCCCGGCGATGATATGGGTTTTCCAATCTGCACATGTTATCCGAATTTTAGTAAAATCATGTAATAAGCACAGAGTCTAAAAAGCAATACATATGCCATGCCAGCTTGAGCCCTGATAATATTATATAATCTTGTATATATTATAATTACATGTCAACGCCAAGGGTAATTAACTATGATACGGCAGCTTTTGCCTAAAAAAGGCGGACAGCTTTTCCACCGATTATGGTGAATTTTTAGCAATATTAGGGCGATTCTTTGAATCACTGCTACTATTGCGCTTGACATTTTGCGTACTTTGTAGTATCTTTATCAGAACCTCAACGATCTCTTGCAAGGGAAGGAAATGAACCTTATCTTCAGAGTGATTTATTTAATGTTCATCGCATCGCTATCAATGAGTTTTTCCAGTTGTTCGAACAGAGAGGCGGCCGATTTATTAATTCGTGGCGGTCGGATTTACACCATGGCTGCAAACGAATCGAAAGTCGAAGCTGTAGCGGTGAAAGATGAAAAGATTGTGTACGCGGGCTCTGTTGCAGGAAGTGAGCAGTTTATCGGCCCTAAGACACATATCTTAGAACTAGAAGGAAAAACCGTCCTGCCGGGGTTAATTGACTCTCATGCTCATCTTCACTCGTTGGGGAAGTTCCTATCAGAGTTAATTCTTACAGGAACGACGAGTTCGGAACAGATCCGGGAAATGGTTCAGAATGAAATAGCGAACGCATCGCCAGGCACCTGGATTTCTGGCCGCGGCTGGGATCAGAATGACTGGGAAGTCAAGCAGTTTCCCACCTGGCAAGACCTCGCGGGCACGGAAACCAACCCGGTGTATCTTCGACGCGTCGATGGGCATGCCGCCTGGGTGAACCTGACTGCTCTGGAGTTATGCGGAATCTCAGGGACGACTCCTGATCCGGATGGTGGCAAAATCATCAGGGACGACTCAGGTGATCCAACCGGGATTTTTATAGATAAAGCGATTGATTTAATCAAGGCTAAAATTCCCAAACCTGATCGAGAGGAGAGAATAAAGAGGATAAAGAAAGCCATCTTAAAATGCCACAGCGTCGGTCTGGTGGGAATACACGATGCTAGTGTGGATTCTATAACGCTGGACATACTACTGGACCTTAATCGCAGGGACGAACTGCCTATTCGTATCTACAGTATCCTGGACCTAGAGGATAATGAAGGAAACAAAGCTGAGAGGTTCATCTGGGATTGGTTTGACAGAGGACAGTATTTCTCTGATGATGGCTACCTCACGGTAAGGTCGGTGAAGCTCTACGCAGATGGAGCGCTGGGATCACGTGGCGCTGCACTTCTGCAACCCTATACGGATGACCCGAATAACAGCGGATTGATAATTGATTCGTTGGATTATATTTATGACGTCGCCAAGCGGGCTCTAAAGAGCGGCTTCCAGGTTTGTACGCACGCCATCGGTGACGCGGGGAATCGCATAGTGCTTGACGCCTATGAGAAAGCCTTAACCGAAATACCGTTATATGACCACCGTTTTCGCATCGAACACTGCCAGGTGCTCTCCCCTTCGGATATTTCGCGCTTTTCCGAATCAGGCATCATTCCTTCCATGCAGCCTACACATGCAACTTCGGATATGTACTGGGCTGAAGATCGACTGGGACCGGAACGTGTTAGAGGCGCTTATGCCTGGCGCAAGCTATTGGATTCAGGTTGCCGAATCCCCTGCGGTTCTGACTTTCCGGTAGAAACGCCCGATCCGTTATGGGGAATATACGCTGCCGTTACCAGGCAAGATCATGCGGGCTGGCCAGTGGAGGGATGGTATGCTGAACAATGCATGACCATTGAGGAAGCTGTACGCGGATTTACGATAGACGCCGCTTATGCTGAATTCGCGGAAGACGTCAAAGGGTCCATCGAAGTTGGTAAGTTGGCAGATTTTACCGTGTTGGATAAAGATATTTTCGAGATCCCGCCCGGTGAAATTCTGGATACTAAGGTGACACATACTATTGTTGGTGGTAAGATCGTTTATACATCGAATTGATCAAGGCATTTGATGCGTACCTTATAGATATCATTGACTGTCTTCTGGTTAAATGAGGAATACCGGAAATGAGCGATAGTAAATACAGGATAGAGCGCGATTCTATGGGCGAGATGAAGGTCCCTGCCGAGGTTTACTGGGGCGCCTCCACTCAGAGAGCAGTTGAGAACTTTCCCATCAGTGGTCTTCGCTTTCCCAGAAGCTTTATCCGTGCCTTAGGGACAGTGAAATTGGCTGCCGCACAGGCGAATCAGGAGCTCGGGCTACTCGATAAAAAAAAGGCTATCGCGATCGCAGATGCAGCAAGGGAAGTTGCTGAAGGTTTACTGGATGATCATTTCCCGGTAGATATATTTCAAACAGGATCTGGCACCTCCACCAACATGAATGCCAACGAAGTTATCGCCAACCGCGCCAACGAAATGTCAGGCGGTAAAATAGGCGCTTTGAAACCGGTGCATCCCAACGATCACGTCAACATGGGGCAATCGAGTAACGACGTCATTCCTTCTTGTATCCATATCTCCGCGGCTCATGGTCTAAATGATAAGTTGATTCCTGCGTTGGAAGAGCTGCATATTGCCCTAACCGAAAAGGCGAAAACCTTCGACACCATAATTAAAATTGGGCGCACCCACCTTCAGGACGCCACTCCGATTCGCCTCGGTCAGGAATTTAGTGGTTACGCCAGCATGGTTGAACACGGAATAGAGAGATTGGTTAACTGCAGAGATGGACTGATGGAGCTTGCATTGGGTGGCACCGCGGTAGGCACTGGGATCAATGCGCATCCCGATTTCGCTCAGATTGCCATCAGGAACATCAGTGAATTCTACAGTCTGGAGTTCCGCGAGGCAGCAAATCATTTCGAGGCTCAAGGTGGGAAAGATGCGTTAGTTCAAGCCAGTGCAACCCTTAAATCGGTCGCACTTAGTTTGACCAAAATCGCTAATGACGTCCGTTGGCTGGGATCGGGACCCCGATGTGGTTTAGGGGAGATAAAGCTTCCCGCCGTGCAACCCGGTTCTTCCATCATGCCAGGGAAAGTCAATCCGGTCATAGCGGAAGCGTTGCTGCAGGTTTGTGCCCAGGTGATTGGTAATGATACCACTATAACTATCGCTGGAATGTCAGGAAATTTCGAACTGAATGTGATGATGCCAGTCATGGCGTATAACCTGCTTGAATCTATTTCTTTGTTAGCTAAAGCAACTGCCGTTTTCAAAGAAAAATGTGTTGAGGGTTTACAGGCTGACGAGCAGCGCTGCAAAGAGATGGTCGAGAAGAGCTTGGCTATGTGCACAGCTTTGAGTCCGCATATAGGGTATGAGGCTGCCGCTAAGATCGCCCAGGAAGCCTACGAAAATGGCAAAACTGTGCGAGAAGTCGTAAAAGAGAAGGGCATCTTAAACGAAAAACAACTGGAGAAAATCCTCGATGCCTGGTCTATGACCGAACCGGGAAAGTAATTTTTTAGCGAGGAAAATAGAGCTTGTTTGCGTACAAACCCAACCTCTGCTTGACTCTGACAGCAAGGCTGCTTATATTGTGATCCACTCAACTTTAACAAGACATGCACCACACAGTCATCGGCACCGCGGGACACGTAGATCACGGTAAATCGTCGTTGGTTAAAGAACTGACCGGGACTGATCCTGACCGCTTCAAGGAAGAGAAAGAACGCGAGATGACCATCGATCTCGGTTTTGCCTTCCTCGGTGAGGACATCACCATAATCGACGTCCCCGGGCATGAAAAATTTATCAAAAATATGCTCTCCGGTGTGGTAACGGTGGACGTGGTGCTGTTTGTTATAGCCGCTGACGACGGCTTCATGCCACAGACAGAGGAACATTTCGAAATCCTCAAGCTCATGGGCGTTGAGCGGGGCATTGTGGCGCTTACCAAGATCGATCTGGTCGAACCCGACTGGGTGGAACTCGTCGAAGATGACGTCCGTCAACGGCTGCAGGGATCCTTCCTCGAAGATGCTCCCATATACCGAGTGGACAGTGTCAGCGGGAAGGGCATAGAGGAGGTCCGACAGGCTCTTTACCGGATGGCCGGGGAAATACCCGCACGCGCGGATCGCGGCATATTCCGTATGTATGCAGACCGCGTATTCAGCATCAAGGGAGCGGGAACGGTCATTGCAGGCACTGTATTGGGAGGTCAGTTGAAGCCTGGAAATAGAGCCGAATTCATGCCTCAGGGTATTGACGTTCGGATTAAGCGTATACAAGTCCACAACA
>CBDUWK010000161.1:0-5716 GCA_965370905.1 uncultured bacterium
GGATTTAGCCAGAGTATTAAGGGCAACCAACACTGCGGCAGCATTATTGTTAACTACTGCGGCACACTCTGCACCACTCACAAAACACAGGAGATCCTCGAGATTATTTTGCCGGTCGCCTCTCTTTCCTGATTCCAAATCGAGTTCGAGGTTGCAGACAGCGCGCACACGCTCGAAAGCCTTTTGGTAAACTTCGTCCAGTAAAGGTGAACGCCCCAACCCTGTATGCAGGAGGATACCGGTTGCATTTAACACTCTCCGCATTCGAGGCTTCAGAAAGTTGTCAACCTTATTTTTTACTGCGCTGACTATGTCTGCTTCTTCCAGGGATGCAACATTGTTTTCGAGGATTGCTTGCCGGCACTCATCTATCGCTTGTGCACAGCAATGTTTGACCAGACTGTGTGAGTACTTTTCACTCAGTTCTCGAAGCTCCGGTTTCTCGAGAAGATTGCCGATTTGGGGCAGTTTTTTTAACTTTTCCTGTAATTTACTGTTAACCATTTATTTGCACCCTTGGAATCAGGCGTAAAAAATACGAGTTTAATTTTGTAATTGCAAGTAAAATCAAGCGGAAATTCTCAAACCAATATGCCCGGAAGCGGTCCGGGCATATTGGCAAATTCGAATTTAGATTTTTCTATCAGAACACGTCTTCTATTTCAAGAACCTCCACCGTACCTATACTCTCGAGGTCAGCTTTTACATCCTCCGCTTTGCTGACTACGACGAAAATCATGTCGTCGGGATGCAGGTACTTACGGGCAACTCGGATCACATCTTCGGTGGTAACGGCATTGACGCGATCCCGGTACTTCTCTATGTAATCTGATCCCAGATTGTAGATTTCAATCCCCTGGAGTTGGCCTGCAATTCTGCTAGGGGTTTCGAAATTTAAAGGATAGCTCCCGGTGAGATAAGATTTCGCTTCCTTCATCTCCTCGTCGGTAGGCCCATCTTGCTGGTATTCTTTAACCAGTCTGATTATCTCCTCGATGGCTTCTATAGCCGACTCATTCTTTGTAAAAGTTGAGATTGTGAAAGGACCGGTTTCCAGCCTGGAGCTGAACGAGGAGTTAATTCCGTAAGTTAGTCCCATCTCTGCTCTTATTACCCGCATAAGGCGCGATGAAAAACTCCCCCCGCCTAAGATGTAATTCATTATCACTATGGGGAAATAGTCTTCATTGTCGCGGGAAATGCCCAGGTGTCCAATTTGTATCTGAGTCTGGGTGGCATCCGGTTTGTTGACCAGATGAATCTGATAACCTTTAGGTTCTGCAACCGCGGGCAGCTCATAGGATGGAGCCTCTCCTCTACTCCAGCTTCCAAACACTTCCTTGGCGAGTTTGAAGCCTTTACCCGGTTTGACGTCACCAACAATGAAGAGCACAGAATTTTGCGGTACGAAGACTTTACTGTATTGACCCAGGATGTCATCCCTGGTAATATTGCTTACAGATTCTTCAGATCCACCGATAGGAAAGGCGTAAGGGTGATCGCCAAAAAGCCAGCTGTTGTACTCCCTGGAGGCGATACTTCGGGGTTGATCCTTACTATTTTCGATGCTGGAAAGGGTTTGTTGTCTGCTGCGTTCTATTTCGTCCTCTGAAAAAGCAGGATTGAGAACTATATCCCGCATAATTTCCAGCGCCACATCGAGGTGCTTCGTCAGGGCAGTACAGGTGACGTAAGTTGCCGCCCAACCGCTGCCGGTGCCCAAACGCCCGCCTATATAATCGATTTTTTCGGCAATCTCCGTGGCGCTTAGTGACTCTGTGCCCTTGTCCAGCAGACCAGCCATAAACTGATTTAACCCCGCCTTACCAGCAGGATCAAGTTGACTTCCAGCTTTACACATCAAACGGAATGAAACTATCGGTAATTCGTGATGCTCCACTACCACTACTTTCAAGCCGTTTTCCAAATGTTTGTCTTGTATCGGCGGCAGGACAACCGGTGTCAAGGTTTGCTCTGCGGGAGTTTTATAGGCAGGAACCGGGTCAGTTTTATCATCATCTGCAAAAACGGGGAATACCGTCCAGCAGAGGATCATCAGCCCAACCGTCATTAATCTGAATATATATTGCGATTTCATTTATCCTCCAGTATTAAAGATGTCTGACAACTCTTTTTAATAACCGGATGTTAATCATTTTCCGGTACAAGTATAACTGTAGTTCGATTCCTGGGCTTGAAGTACTTCGCCGCAACTTCTGCTACCTTTTCTGCGGTCACTTCTCGAATTTTTTGCGGGTAGGCGAGCATCTCCCGCCAATCTCCAGCAACAGTCTGGTAATAGCCCAAGTTATATGCTTTATTGGAATTTGTCTGCATTTCGAAGATGAAATCGGCTTCAGCCTGATTCTTCACCTTCTGCAGTTCTTCCTCTGTTGGAGGATTATCGGCAAATCCCTCTATGATTCCAAACAGCGCTTCTTCACCTTCATCGATCTCGTGTCCTATATTCATACCACAGTATGCGTAAAAAATACTGGGATCTTTGGCGGCGTCAGCGCCACCACCGGCGTACAGCGCGATTTGGTCTTCATAGACCATTTTTCGATAAATCCGCGAGCTTTCGCCACCAGATAGGATGGTTGAAGCGACCTGTAGTGCAGGCATGTCCTCATGATTTATATCAGGGATGTGATACCCTGCAATCAGCATGGGAAGCTGGGCGCGACGGTGATGATAGATCCGCCTCTCGCCTTTTTGTTCAGGTTCCACAGTCTCCACCGGTGGAGGTGGTTCCTGACTTGGTATTTGTCCGTAATATTTCTCAATAAGTTTCAATGCCTCTTCGGTATCGAAATCGCCTACCAGCGCTACTGTGGCATTATTGGGAGCGTAATGAATGCGATGATACTCCTGGCATTCTTCCAGAGTGATCGATTCTATGTCGGACATCCATCCGATTACTGACCACTGGTATGGATGAGCGAGGAAGCAATTGGCAGACAACTGTTCCAGCATATCGCCGAAAATGCTGTTATCTATACGCATGCGCCGTTCCTCTTTGACGACTTCACGCTCGGATGCGAGATTTTCTGCTGTTATTGCCAAATTAGCCTGTCTTTCCGCTTCCAGTGCAATTACCAGCTCAAGCTTATCGGAAGAGATATTTTCAAAGTACACGGTCATGTCGTTGGAAGTGAAAGCGTTAAGTCTGCCGCCATTAGCTCGGACAATATCCGAATGTTCTTCAGGACCATACTTTTTGGAGCCTTTGAACATCATATGTTCAAAGAGGTGAGAAATTCCCGTAATTCCGGGCTTTTCATTGATGGATCCGACGTCGAACCAGATTTCGTATGATATTACGGGTGCGGAGTGGTCTTCCCATGTCAGGATACGGAGTCCATTATCGAGGTAGTGTTCTTCGATACCGAGTTTCTCTTCGTTGAGGTAGTCTTCTAATTGGCTTTCCCTTGCTGTGAGTGTAAACATGACAGGAAGGATGCCAAGTAGGATGACAATCATAGTTCTCTTCATTTTACCTCCGTTTATAGTTAGCGGTATTATTAGATTAGTTATCCAGTTTAGATGATTAAGGTTGAAGCGCATTACTGCACATAGGCATACTGTACACTTGTTCAAGCTGCCATTTTCAATACTATTTTACCTCAATTTCGTAGGGCATCAGCATGAGCGGTTCACCGTCGTACAGTTCGGCCATCAACACCAATGGTTCGACAACATTCTGCAACGATTCGGGTATAGACCTACCGCTTAACCTCAGCACGTCATCAGTGACAGTTCTAAAAAATCCTCTGGGTTTGGGCAGATACTCTAATTGTAGAGGCATATCTGCGGTTACTCCTAACTTGGCTCGGGTAACTTTAAAAGCTAGATCCATACCGCCGATAAGATCGATCAAACCGTTCTCTTTTGCTTGATTTCCAGTCCAGACTTTACCTTCCCCTACCTCATTCACTTCCTCCTTGGTCAGAGGTCGCGATTCGGCAACGTGCACGATGAAGTCTTCGTATATTTGCTCTACCACTTCTTGCAGCATATCCATCTCTTCATCGGTAAAAGGTCGGTTGGAATGCCAGGCGTCAGCATGTTCACCGCGCTTAAAAGTATGTGTATTATAGTAGATTTTATCGTGTAGCCCGGCAAGATTGAACTTTCCGCCCAGTACCCCGATAGATCCTGTGATCGTGCCTTCCTCAGCTATGATAGTATCCGCCGCGCAAGCGATATAATAACCACCGGAACCGGCGACATCACCCATGGATACGATAATTGGCTTGCGATTCTTCTTATCATTCACCGTGCGGTATACCTCACGATATATAATATCTGATGCGATAGCAGAGCCCCCCGGAGAATCCACTCGCATGATAATCGCATCGATGCTCCGGTCTTCTCTGGCTTTGCGAATTGCTTCAGAAATAGTTTTGGATCCCATGTATTCACTTCCACCGAAGAATCCACCACCGCTTTCGCCCTCTAAAATTAGACCTTCACAGTAGATAACCGCAACTTTCGGTATGCGGACGTCACTCCACTCTTCCTTGTACTCCTGGAACGCCCAATATTTCTTCTCTGTCACAATGTTGTATTTAGCGTCCTCAAGCTTTTCCTTTACCTGATCATAATAGATCAACCCATCTATCAATCCCTCATCAAGCGCTCTGGTTGCATAATACGAACCATTATCAACCTTGGTCTTGACTTCGTCCAGATCCCAATTACGCCCTTCCCCGATTTTATAGCAGATCTGATCGTAGAGATCGCCTAGCAGCCAATTTATCATCTCCGCTTCTTCGTCTGTCGCATCTTGATAGAGCAGCGTATTCGCAGCGGTCTTATAATCTCCCGCACGAACAATCTGCACTCCGATACCAAGTTTATCTAACGTGCCTTTCCAATAACCCATCGTAGCGGCAAGCCCATTCAGTTCTACTGAACCGATTGTGAGCAGGTATATCTCATCACAGACAGTCGCCAGATAGTATTCCCTTTCGGAATAATTATCTGAACATGCGATCAGCTTTTTACCTGTAAGCTTGAATTCTTCCAGTACGCGACGAATCTGCTGAGCCTGCGCAAAGCCCATTCGTGGATTTTCGAGCTTTAACAATAAACCATCCACACGAGGATCATTTGCATAGTGCACTATCTCACGCCGAATTTGCTGCAGAGTCTTCCCCTTCGATCCGAAGAACGAAAAAGGAGGTTTAGCTTCATGCACCTCGCCGCCCAAAGTAATTTCAACAATCTGGTGATATTTTGGTGAAAATAGGTTGGCGTGTCTCCCTGAAGTAAGATGCAGATATTCAGTGCTCCTCTGATGCTCACCATCTGCATCCATGTGACTGAAGAAACCTGCGACCGTGTTATCAATCGCGAGGGATAATCCGATACCGAATGCCTGGCTATCGGTACGGTATTCCCCGGTCAGGCGGAGGCCATCCCAGGGCATCGCTTCCAGCCTGAGGATGGGGTCCAAATCTTCACCGTAATCATGTGATGCGTCTTTGGTGAATAACAAATCCCCGGAAACGGTATAGCGATGACCTAAAGGGCGCAGCGCTAAAGCGATACCGTATGAAGTTTCAAGTTCCAGGCCTTCATGTTCAGGTTGATTCAGATCGTTGACGACAGCACCGGCGCTTAAGAATGGCAGCGGTCTGTAACCAAATCCAAGATTCCAGCTCCCCTGCCAATCAACCACTCGATACCAGTTGTAACTCGCTCCCAGGTA
>CBDUWK010000162.1:0-5714 GCA_965370905.1 uncultured bacterium
CATCGGATGATGTTGATGACGTAGAGATTGAGACAAATACAGTTAAAGCTAAAATTATAGTATAATGTAGTAAGGGACACAGACGCATTATTCGACCGTTACACTTTTTGCTAAATTTCGGGGTTGATCAACGTTGCAACCGCGCATTACTGCGATGTAATACGCCAGCAGTTGCAGAGGAATTACGGATAATATAGGCATAAGGAAATTCATGGTGCGAGGTATCTCAAGCAGGTATTCCGACTTCGCTTCCATCTCTTTATCACCTTCACACGCCACGGCTATTACTATACCGTTGCGCGCTCTCACCTCTTCGATATTTGAGAGTACTTTCTCATAGGTTCCATCCTGGGTAGCTATGAAGACCACAGGCATGTCTTTATCGATGAGCGCTATGGGGCCGTGTTTCATCTCAGCGGCAGGATAGCCCTCAGCATGAATATAGCTGATTTCCTTGAGCTTAAGTGCCCCCTCGAGAGCGATGGGGAAATTATATCCTCGTCCCAGGTAGAGGAAATTACGATGATCCTTGAAGCGCTTTGCAATTTCTTTAATATTATCGGTATTCTGCAGAATCTTATCAACCAGGGTCGGCAACTTTTTCATCTCCCGCACTATCCAGCGCCCTTGTGCCGCGGACACACCCTTTTCCCGCCCCAGGAGAATAGAAAGTAATGCCAATACGGTAACCTGTGAAGTAAAGGCTTTGGTAGAGGCAACTCCAATTTCAGGTCCTGCATGGACATAAATACCTGCCTCAGTTTCGCGCGCAATAGTTGAACCTACTACGTTAACGATCCCCAGAGTCGTGGCGCCTTTCCGTTTGGCTTCCTTGACCGCAGCAAGTGTATCCAAAGTCTCACCGGATTGACTTATGGCGATTACCAAGGTTTTGTCATCTATGATCGGATCACGATAGCGAAATTCCGAAGCATATTCCACTTCTACGGGTATCCTGGCAAATTCTTCCAACATACATTCACCAATCAAGGCAGAATGCCAGGAAGTACCGCAGGCGACTATTATGATTCGGCGCGCCTCCTTAATTTCATCAATGTAGTGTGAAATCCCTCCGAGTTTTGCGGTACCCTCTTCTTCTAAAAGCCTGCCACGCATAGAATCTTCCAGAGTGCGAGGCTGTTCCATGATCTCTTTGAACATGAAATGTTCATAACCACCTTTTTCGATCTCTTCCAGATCGATTGTAACCTGCTCAATAGTTTTCTCGATTCGATGGTTGGTGAGAGTCCTGTGACTTACGTGGTCTGCCTTAATAAGCGCAACTTCCTCATCATCAAGATAAATAGCGTTGCGCGTATAAGGGATTATGGCTGCCAAATCGGATACTACGAAATTTTCCCCTTCCCCCACACCAATTATCAGAGGGCTGCCCAGGCGCGCTGCGACGATACGATCCGGTTCTTTATCACAAATTACTGCCAGGCCGTATGTCCCCTGAACCTGAGCTAAGGCTACTTGAACCGCTTCCAGAAGATCACCCTGGTATGCATCTTCGATCAGATGTGCCAACGTTTCTGTATCTGTCTCAGTCCGGAACTTGTGGCCTTTGTCTTCAAGTCTTTGTCGCAGAGACATATAATTTTCGATAATTCCGTTATGAATCAGGGCTATATGTCCGGAACTATCAATATGCGGGTGGGCATTGTTCTGAGAGGGGCTGCCATGAGTAGCCCAGCGAGTATGCCCTAAACCAAGCTTCCCGGAAGGGTATTCACCATTCAAGGACTTCTCTAACTGGGTTATCTTCCCGACCTCCTTGCGGATGCTGATTTTCTTTTTGTTCATGACCGCCAAGCCGGCTGAATCATAACCGCGATATTCCATCCTTTTCAACCCTGATAGCAGGATGGGTACAGCTTCCTGATGTCCGATATAACCAATTATTCCACACATATTTCCCCCCTGCACAGCAGAACATCTTTATGGTACTGATAAACAGAGTCTGATATCAGCAAATTCATTAAATATTACTCCCATTCAACAGTTGCTGGTGGCTTAGAGGAGACATCGTAAACCACCCGATTAATACCGCGTACCTCGTTGGTAATCCTACTGGCAACTCGTGCTAATAGATCCCAGGGTAGGCGGCTAAAATCAGCAGTCATAAAATCATCAGTGTTAACGGCTCTAAGGGCGATAACTTCTTCATATGTACGCTCATCACCCATCACACCCACTGACCTGACAGGTAGAAGCACAGCTAATGCCTGGGCACATTCATCATAGAGTTCAGCCTCCTTCAGTTCCTCTATGAATATCTGATCTGCCTCTTTCAGAAGATCCAGTCGCTCCTGATCGACGGCACCGATAATCCTTACCGCCAATCCAGGTCCAGGAAAGGGGTGTCTCGTTACTAGCTCCTCGCTTAAACCTAACTCTTTTCCTACCGCCCGAACCTCGTCCTTGAAAAGTTCTTTCAGGGGTTCAATCAGCTTCAGGTTCATCTTTTCGGGCAACCCGCCTACGTTGTGGTGGCTCTTTATGGTTACCGAAGGGCCTCCTTTGGCTGAGCGACTTTCGATAAGATCCGGATATAGCGTTCCCTGCGCCAGAAAATCCACTTTTCCGATCTTACCCGCTTCTAGTTCAAAGACCTCAATAAATTCCCTGCCGATATTTTTTCGCTTCTCTTCGGGATCCTCGACACCATCGAGCACTTTTAAGAAACGCGCCCGCGCATCTGCAACCCGGAGATCAACCTTGAACTGATCGCGAAACAGCGCCTCAACCTGCTCTCTCTCCCCCTTGCGCAACAAAGCATTATCCACCAATACGCAATGCAATCTATCCCCAATAGCTCGGTGGATGAGAAGCGCTGTAACTGAAGAATCCACGCCCCCGGAAAGACCGCAGACGACCTGTCCGTCTCCCACCGTTTTCCTGATCTCTGAAACACTCTTCTCTATAAAACTTCGCGGACTCCAATCCCCGGTACATTTGCATATTTTCCTCACAAAATTATCCAATATTTCGCGCCCAAAGACGGTGTGTGACACCTCAGGATGGAACTGTACACCATAATGACGTCTTTCACGGTTCTCAATGGCTGCGAAAGGAGCGTTATCGGAATTCGCGATGGATTCATAGCCAGAGGGCATCTTCTGTAACCGATCCCCGTGGCTCATCCAAACTGTCTGTGTGCGATCCAATCCATTGAAAAGGTCGTTATCTTTGACAATTTGTAATTGCATTCTCCCATATTCGCGCGAAGCTGCATGATTGACCTCACCATCCTGCATATGGGCGATTAATTGCAAACCGTAGCAAATACCCAGAATGGGGATATCAAGATTGAATATCTCTGTATCAGGATGAGTAGCGCCATTGGCATAAACCGAAGCCGGACCACCGGAGAGAACAATCCCTTTGGGTGCAGCTTTGATAATCTGCTCTATGGACGTATCCGGCATCCATATTTCACTAAACACACCAAGTTCACGGATCCTGCGAGCAATGAGCTGAGTGGTTTGAGCACCGAAATCGAGAATAATGATTTTTTCCGTTACGGACATTTTATAAATCCTGGTCCATCTGCTTTGATAATTTAGTGAGAGTTGAATAGTGAGTCAAATCATAGTGTATGGGTGTCAATGAAATGTATCCCGCCCTTACCGCGCGTTCATCGATCTGGGGATCGTCCTCTTCCTGGACTCGCTCACCATCAAGCCAGAAGTAAACACGCCCTTTGGGGTCGGCGCGGCGATGATAAACCTCCTCGTAAACAGCTAACCCCTGGCGTGTGATTCTTATGCCCTTGATTTCATCTTCCGGCAGTGCAGGCACGTTCACATTCAGGAAGACCCCTTTTGGTAAATTAAGGCTGCTCAGCTGTGAGGCAAGCTTAGCTCCAAATCGAGCCGCGGGACCAAAGTCCTTACTTTTGTATGACGTTAATGAAACAGCAAAAGATGGTATGTCATTTATTCTACCCTCCGTTGCCGCTGACACTGTGCCAGAATAAATAGTGTTGATACCCGTATTAGAACCCTGATTGATGCCCGATATGACCATATCGGGTCTCTCGTCTAATAAAGCAAAAAGCGCGAGTTTCACGCAATCTGCAGGTGTACCACTGACAGCCCAGCCGAAGAATTCGCTATTTTTGTAATATTCTTCAGCTCGCAACGGATCGGTCATGGTAATAGCGTGTCCCATAGCCGACTGTTCGCGAGTCGGAGCAACGATGATAACCTCTGCAAGCTTCTTTAGCTCCTCAGCCAGAGCGGCTAAACCGGGTGCGTGGATACCATCATCGTTACATAGTAAAATCTTCATAATATAAATTCAATCGCAAAGGTGTGATAATATCCTGCTCAGAGTCTTTTTCAGCCGGGAACGGTCTTCGATCATGTCTACAAATCCGTGCTGCAGAAGAAACTCCGCTCGCTGGAAACCGGGTGGCAGATCTTGTCCGATAGTCTGCTTGATAACCCGCGGACCTGCAAACCCAATCAGTGCCCCTGGTTCAGCTATTATAACATCACCGAGCATGGCAAAACTAGCGGTTGTTCCACCCGTAGTAGGATGTGTAAGCAGGGTTATAAAAGGGAGTTTTTTCTGAGAAAAATCAGCTAAAGCGCAGGATGTCTTCGCCATTTGCATTAAGCTGAACATGCCTTCCTGCATCCTCATCCCACCGGAAGCACATATTATCACAAATGGGTAGTTACCATCCTTGGCGCGTTTTGCTGCCCGGGTGATCTTCTCGCCAACCACCGAACCTACACTACCTCCAAAGAAGGTAAAATCCATCACACCGAGCACAATCTTACGGTCCTCCAGCAACCCTACTCCGGTACGAATAGCGTCGTTTATCCCGGTGGTTTTAATCGCTTTCTGGATGCGTTCAGGATAGCGTTTAGTATCTTTAAATTTCAATGGATCAACCGAGGTCAGATCGATGTTGAACTCTCTGAAAGTTCCCTCATCTATCAGTAATTCGATGTACTCACGACTACTGATCCTGAAATGAAAGCGGCATTTCTGGCAGACAGAGTAATTTTTTTGGAGCTCGCGGCGAAAGATAATGTCACCGCAATTCTCACATTTTATCCAGAGCCCGTCAGGCATCTGGGATTTCTCTTGGGGTGTCAGACCCTTTTTAGTTTTCTGAAACCAGGCCATATGCCATTAGAATTGTTACGATATTTTTAAATGTTAACTTTCAATCTTTAAGGCGTTTCATTAATATAAGGGCGTCTTCACCACCTGGGTAATATCCCTTGCGTACATATGTTGGTATGAATCCGTGCTTAAAATACATTTTTTGTGCCCCAAGGTTACCTGTTCTAACTTCCAGAAAACAGCTGCACATACCCCGTTCTTTGGCAATTGCTAAAAAGCGTTCTAATAAAACGGAGGCAATACCTCGTCTGCGATAATCTTCAATAACACCAATGTTGAGAATATGTGCTTCCTCCTCAGCGTACTGAGCGAAGAAATAACCAACGATCTGCTCCTCGAGAACGACGGTCTCGCCTTCAACGTTCGCAAGCTCCAAACAGGAACGCAGGCTATTCTCGTTCCAGGGTGTAGGAAAGATTGCCGTTTCAATATACGACAACGCTTGTGCATCCTCCGGTCTAAGTCTGCGGATTCTCAGTCCCGGAATTAATTTCGTTTTAAACGCAATCATACCGTCGCGGGACGTTTAGTGTCCCTCGCGCATAGACCCGCTATCTCAACTACCTGCC
>CBDUWK010000163.1:0-5710 GCA_965370905.1 uncultured bacterium
AGCGGTTATGGATGAGGTTATCGGTCACTTTGAGAAAGCAGACCTTCCAGCCAAATGCCGCATCGCACTGGCTTGCTGTCTGAACATGTGCGGCGCAGTGCACTGTTCGGATATCGCTATTCTCGGTATCCATCGCCGTCCCCCGGCTATAAACCACGAAACGCTGCCAAAACAGTGCGAAATTCCCAACGTGGTTGCATCCTGCCCGACCGCGGCCATCAAACCAATAGAGGTGGACGGTAAGAGGTCTGTTGAGATCGATGAAGACCGCTGCATGTTCTGCGCTAACTGTTTCACCGTCTGTCCCGCTTTGCCGTTGAATAACGCACTTAACGACGGAGTCTCTTTGTGGGTTGGCGGAAAGGTCTCCAATGCACGACATGAGCCGATGTTCTCGAAACTTGCTGTTCCGTTTATCGAGAATAACCCTCCACGCTGGCCCGAGGTAGTTGAAGCAATTGTAAACATCATTGATGTTTGGAAGGGTAGCGCCCGTAAATATGAGCGCATCGGTGAATGGATCGAGCGCATTGGCTGGCCGAAATTCTTCCAGATGACCGGTATAGAATTTGAAAAAGTCCATATTGACGACTTCAGACATGCTGGTTTGACTTATAAACGTTCTGCTCATTTAACTTACTAATGAGGCTTTAAATGGCCGATATGCTAGGCGTAGATGAAGTTGCCGACGCCATGTATGAAATGGTTAAAGATGCCACCGGGATGAGAAAGTTAAAACCGATGGATCTCACCAAGAACATCATTGAAGCTTATGGTGAGAAGGTTGACAAGAAGCTCTGTAAAATTGCGATCAGGAAGTTGATCGAGTCCGAAAGATGTGTTTACACATATTTCGGAGGGAGCTACATCGAACTTCCCCATAGAGAAGGCGCGGCAAACGACTAAACCGATTAAGCCGAAACCACGCATCGTTATTGCTGGAACCGGCGGTGATTCCGGAAAAACGTTAGTCTCCATGGGAGTTGTTGCCTCATGGAGACTACGTGGATATAATGTAGCCGTTTTTAAAAAGGGACCGGACTACATCGATGCAGCTTGGCTTGGTGTTGCAGCAGGGTCCAAAGCCAGGAACTTAGATGTTTATATGATGGGTTCGGAGAAGGTATCCGCATCCTTCATTAACAACAGCCAAGCGGCCGACGTCTGCCTTATTGAGGGCAATCGCGGGCTCTTTGATGGATTGGATTCACAAGGGACTCACAGCACCGCTGAATTGGCAAAACTGCTGAAAGCGCCGGTAATTCTGATCAAAAATGTCACCAAGGTGACGAGAACGGCTGCTGCAGAGGTGCAGGGATGCATTAATCTCGATGTAGAGGTTGACGTTGTCGGGGTAATCCTCAACCGTGTCGCGGGAGAGCGGCACGAAAGAGTAGTTCGAGAGTCCATTGAAAGCATATGCGGAATTCCGATATTAGGTGCAATTCCAAAGATTCCCGGCGACAACATTCTCCCTGACAGGCACCTGGGCCTGGTAACCCCCCAGGAACATCCTGATGTTAAGGAGCTGGGAGTCAAAACGGCTGAGATCATTGACAAATATATAGACACCAACCGAATTCTGGAGCTGGCGTCCAAGGCGCCAGTATGGAATAGCGATTCTCACTCACCAGAACCGCAGAGTATACCCCGGGGAACGACACGCATTGCTTTCTTTCAAGATTCTGCCTTTACTTTTTATTACCAGGATAATTTGGATGCTCTGGCAGCAGCAGGAGCGGTACTGATTCCGGTATCCTCACTGCAAAGCAGAGAACTGCCACCTTGCGATGGATTGTACATCGGGGGCGGATTCCCGGAAACACACGCTGAAAAACTGGCTGAGAACAAGTCTCTTTTAGAATCAGTGCATCGCCAAGCTGTCGGCGGTTTACCTATTTTTGCAGAGTGTGGCGGCTTGATTTATCTTTCCCGTTCTATTATATATGGGAGTAAAGTATTTTCACTCGCGAATGTTTTCCCCATCGACCTCCAGATGGAACCCAAACCCCAGGGGCACGGATATATGGAGGTTTCGGTGGATACAAAGAATCCTTTCTTCCCGGTAGGAACAGTGATTCGCGGCCACGAATTTCATTATACCAGAATTGCAAAAGGTTTTGATGAGGTAAGAAGTATTTATAACGTCAAAAGAGGGAAAGGCTGCGACGAAGGGCGAGACGGTTTGGCCTTTAAAAATGTACTCGCCAGTTATCTGCACATTCACGCTGGCGGCGTCCCAGCTTGGGCTGGAAATTTCGTGCGCTTAGCGATAGAGTATAAAGAGAATAGGAAATAAAATGGTAAAGGTTGTAAAGAAGAAAAAGAAGAAGGGGATAAGAAGCTTTGCAGGTGGTGGTTCAGCGATTGAAACCTCTCCATTACGGCCTAAATACGTAGAAAAACTTGCGCCTTGTATGGATGGGTGCCCCAATCAAAATGATATCCGTGGGTTCATAAACGCGGTAAACCTAGCTGAAAAACACGGTCGTACCCAAGAAGAGGCTATAAAAGACGCCTGGGATATCGACGTTAAAACAAATCCATACCCGGCTGTTTGTGGCCGCGTTTGTCCGCATCCATGTGAAACTTCATGTAACCGCAAAGAGAAAGAAGCGGCTGTCGGCATCAACAACTTCGAACGCTTCATCGGCGACTATGCTATAGAGAGTAATTTCCAATTTGAGAAACCGGGACAAACTCGCAGCGAAAAAATAGCGGTTATCGGTTCAGGTCCAGCCGGCATGTCCTGCGCCTACCAGTTAGCCAAATTAGGCTATCCCGTTACAGTTTTCGAAGCCTTTCCCAAGGCAGGAGGCATGCTGCGCTACGGTATCCCTGCCTACCGTCTTCCCAGAGAAATCCTCGATGCCGAAAATCAGCGTATTCTGGATCTCGGTGTTGAACTGAAAACGGCTACGATAATTGGAAAGGACATCCCCTACAAAGATTTGCAGAAAGAGTACAAGGCCATCTTTGTTGGCATCGGTGCACACCAGGGCAAGAAACTGGGATTGGAAGGCGAAGATGCGGAAAACATATGGACAGGTACTGAATTTCTCAACAAGCTGAATTCGGACCAAACGATTGAAATTGGCGACCACGTCGTTGTGATTGGTGGCGGTGATACCGCCGTAGATGCGGCCAGAATGGCGCGACGTTTAGGAGCAAAAGTTACCATTCTGTATCGCCGGACGCGCGTTGAGATGCCCGCAATTGAAGAGGAAATCGCTGGAGCTGAAGAAGAAGACATTGAGCTCGTACTGTTAGCCGCACCCAATGAACTCATCCGCAGCAACGGTAGAATAACAGGCATGATTTGCCAACGCATGGAGTTGGGCGAACCGGATGATTCCGGCCGCCGCCGCCCCGTACCCATCGAAGGCGATACATATGAAATGGAATGTTCCGCTGTTGTAGCTGCCATCAGTCAGGAACCGGATTTTACAGGTTTTGATGACCTGCGTGAAGGCCGCGACTGGATAAAGGTCGACGAACAGTTCCGCAGCACTTTGGTCGAGGGAGTATATGCTGGTGGAGATGCCATGGATTTGGGGCTGGTCGTTATAGCCATTTATCAAGGCAGACGCGCCGCGGATACCATTCATCGCACGCTGAACGGTATACCTTTGACCGAAGCAGAGAAATTGAAGATCATTTCTCACGAGAAGATGCTCCTTTCCTACTTTGAAGAAGCTGCTAAGCGTGAAGTTCCGCACTTGGATCCAGAAACTCGGATCAAGGATGGCGACGCTGAGATAGCCAGTACGTTAACCGTTGAAGAAGCGCTATTAGAAGCTGCGCGCTGCATGTCCTGCGGGTTCTGCTCCGAATGTGGTCAGTGCTGGTCATTCTGTCAGGACGGTGCCATAAAGAAACCGGTAATTAAAGGTGAACCGTACACCTTTAAAATGGAATTCTGCAACGGCTGCAAGAAATGCGAAGAACAGTGTCCTTGTGGTTACATAGAAATGCACTTATAAAACAATAAATAGAGTAATTATAAAGATATAGGAGGATTTACCGTGGCAACATTTGAATGGGAAGGCGTCAGCATTGAGGTCGATGAAGACGGCTTCATGGAAGAGCCAGATGTCTGGA
Organism: uncultured bacterium; assembly: GCA_965370905.1. Lineage (GTDB taxonomy): Bacteria > Electryoneota > B3-LCP > B3-LCP > B3-LCP > JALGVT01. Next base: position 4,102 of record CBDUWK010000163.1, read on the forward strand.
ACGAGAAAATCGCTCTCGCCCTGGCCAGCACTGAAGCAGTCAACGAATTAACCGATGAACACTGGAAAGTAGTCAACTATCTGCGTGAATATTACCAACAATTCGGTATTGCACCGATGATCCGCAAGCTTTGTAAGCAGACCGGATTCTCGCTAAAAGAGATCTACACCATGTTCCCCTCTGGCCCCGCCAAGGGAGCCTGCAAAGTAGCGGGTCTTCCCAAACCCACTGGCTGTGTCTAAGGTATTGATTCCCGCCTCCTTACCTGAGGAGGCGGGCTGCCTTTACTATCACCGTCATTACAATTAGGCGTAGCCTTCCATAGGCAACAATTATAGAGAGCTCTGTAGCGGCCGGTTATTATCATAAGCAACCCATATGTGGATCATCAAGCTCTTAGAAGAGAACGAGACTGCCATAAAGCAGCGGTGGCTCGATCTGATCATTGATACCTATCCTGCCGATTCACGTAAATTTTTCAAAAAACAAAAGAACCAATTCAGCAATCCGGTTGGACATGCCATTTCCGGGACTATAGGAGAAATCTACGAAGCCCTTTTAAAAGGCAGCTTGTCCAATAGTCCTAAAAATTTGGAAGAGTTTGTGAAAATTCGTGCAATTCAGGAATTTTCACCTGCCCAGGCAGTTGGGTTCATTTTGTTTCTAAAGCAGGCTATTCGCGGAATCTTAGAGGGAACGATTCAGACCAAACAGCAATATGAAGAACTCCTGATGATCGAATCTGAGATCGATAAATTAACGCTTTATATTTTCGATGCATATATGAATGCCCGGGAATCGCTTTTCAACATCAAGATCCGGGAGATTAAATCTCAATCTTATAGCATTATTAACGCTAAGCCCCCGGAATCAATCGATTCCGAGGGAGATTAACGGTACACCTTGACACCAGTATTTTAGCATACAGAAGGAGGCAGCACCGCATGAGTTTCTGGTATTCACTCTTCGTGGTTGTCGTTTTGATAGTTCTAGGTCTTTTGGGTGGGATGGCTAAAGGGTTACATCCATTTTTCGGCATTTTCCTGCCTTACGCGGCTCTGGCTATTTTTTTTGTTGGGGTGGTGATGAAGGTTGTGAAATGGGCGAAATCTCCCGTTCCCTTCCGAATTCCCACTACCAGTGGCCAGCAGAAATCACTGCCCTGGATTAAAAACAGCAGCCTGGAGAGTCCCCATACGAGCTTAGGGGTGATTGGGCGCATGGCACTCGAGATCCTCTTTTTTCGCTCTCTGTTCCGCAACACCAAAGTGGAGATCAAGGAAGGATCCAAGGTTGTCTACGGTTCAGCCAAATATCTCTGGCTTGCGGGGATTGCCTTTCATTACTCCTTCCTGGTAATTCTACTGCGTCATTTTAAATACTTCGTCGATCCTACGCCGTCGTTTGTAAATTGGCTCCAATTCATGGACAACTTTTTCCAAATTGGGCTGCCGTTAGTTTATATCACCGATATACTCTTTCTCGGGGGAGTCGGATATCTACTCTTCAGGCGTTTTGTGGAACCCAGAATCCGCTATATCTCTTTAGCGGGCGATTACTTTCCCCTGTTTCTATTGATTGGGATTGGTACTACCGGCGTTCTGATGCG
>CBDUWK010000164.1:0-5701 GCA_965370905.1 uncultured bacterium
AATCCAATTTGTTGTTAGATATTCCTCTGTGGGATATGGACAATTATAATATCCCTCCCGAGGCCATCTTTCCATATCTAAATTCTCTTGCTTGATGACTATGGCAAATTTTATCTTTTCACTATGTTGGTGGAAGTTGGCGAAGGGCATTTTGAGCTCTAAAATCTCATCGAATGCTACCTCAAAGGCTTTCTTGGGTGGCACGGAACTTTGCCAGTTAGCTATTATGTCGTCTCTTTCATTCAGATTTCTTATTGAGATTGAAGCTTCGATATCGGCAGAAAACAGTACTATAACCTCCGAAGTCTCGGCATTATTGAAATGATCTGTGGGATCAAGCCTTATAAATAGAGATGACCGGGAAAAACCGAAATGAATCTTCTCGATGAGGCTGCTGCCAAAGTTCATGGAACCTGAAAAATCTCCCGATTCAATAACCTGGGCGCCAGTCCATTCGTAGAAATTTGATTGCCTGCCATCAATCACCGGGTTTATGAGAAATAAGACTACCTGCTCTTGCTGCTCTTTTTCAGCAATCGGTTCCGATACTAACTCTGGAACATCCAATCCTAATTCTTCATATATTTTGGCGACATTTGCTCGAAAAAGATAATCGAATTCCCGATCAAAACCGGATGAATTCGGCGTTCCGTACCACCAAAACCAGTCGCTTCCTTCAGCTCTGAAGAGCCACTCTTTTGCTTTTTCGACGTTCCCCTTCTCTGACGTAATCTTCGATTGCATTTCAATTGTTTCCGCTGCATCAGCCAGCATCTCCCAGGCTCTGTTCTTCAGCGGATCACCAATCCATATCCTGAAGGATCCGTTGATCCATGAAGCGGGAAAAATCGAGGGCAACACCTTCTCAGCAGGACATCTTTGAATATAATCTCCAATTGTAGTTAGTTTAATTGACTTATGCTCGTTAATGCGCTGGTAGAGTTCCTCTAAAAAATTGCGTCCGCCGTCTGGGAAATATTCCCAGGCATTTTCACCATCGAGGATTATGTTTACTAATCCTTCCCCTGCTTGTGGGAGCGACGTGGCGATAGCTTCCAGGTGTCCCATAAAATCATCGACTGCGTTTTTTACAGTGTTCCCGGAATACCTGAAGCCGATCGCGTCAGAGAGAAATTTATCTCGAAAGACGATAGAGGGGCCGTCTTGGCTGACCAAGTATGGCAGATATAACGCTTTTTTTCGTTTAACCCCTTGTAGTGTTGCATAAAGAACGCTCTCGTCAGACCCCATCCAGGAGAAACCAGCATCTCTAACTAACTCGCATACCGCGGGACTAATCGATCCTTCACTGGGCCAAAGACCTGTGGAGAATTGACCGAAAATATCGAACATATATTGCCGTCCCCTATTAAGTTGTTCTGCAGCATCATCAGGTCGCTGGAATTCACAACACGGCATAGGATCACCAGGCTGTGATATGCTGGCTGACTTAATATCAATAACTAAGGGCAGAATCGGGTGATAAAACGGTGTGGTTGATATATCGATGGTTTGTTTCTGCCAGGCCGATTTGTAATTCGGAATAATCGCTTTTAGAACATCTATCTGAAGCCTTAAAATATCCTCTTTTTCCCCCCCTGTAAAGTTCCTATCCTTTTTCTTGTATTCGATTATTTCAGAATGTTTTTCTTGTGCCGCCCAGCCGAACCAGGTCAAGTTAAACCACATTTGAAGATCCAGTAAATCCTTATTTGAGAAGTTGCGGCAGGCCGCTTCTAATTTTTCATCAGTATCTATATTCCCTCTACGTCGGAGCAAGTCTCTGTAGCGCGGATATGGACGAATTAAGGTGCTATAATTTGCCGAAAAGAAGTGTCTTATTATTACTTTTTTTTCGGAGGTGGTCAAATCCTCTGGCGATTTAACGGAAAGGTCGTAATAGATATCCGTGTCCCCGCCATAGGCGATGTCTGTTAGTTGCTGTACCAAGCACGGAACTAAATTGAAAGTAACCTGCTCCCCGCCGAATCTCGATACTGCCTCTAACATATCGGTATACCCCTTTATGCCGTGCAGTCTCACCCAGGGCAAAGCATACTTGTCCGTGGCCGGATCCCGGTAATAAGGCTGGTGCATATGCCACAGAAAAGCAACATTGAGCGGAGAAGGCATTATTCGGTCAATTCCCTGATTTTTTCCTTTAACTCTGAGAGGTCGCCTGATTTAACCACATAAGCATCTGCGGACCATGATTCAAAATCATCCTTAAACTGCGAATAAGCTGTATTTAGAATGATGGCTTGTTGTCTGTGTCCATGCAAGATGCGGCCCATCGCTTCTAAACCGTTCAGACCTGGCATCTGGATGTCCAGGATGATGGCGTCATAGGTGTTTTTTTCCAATAAACCGAAAGCCGTCTCTGCAGAGTCGGCAACTTCTACTGCATACCCCTCCGCCTTCAATTCCTCCTCATAAAGGATGCGAAGGTGTTCCTCATCGTCTACTACTAGAATTTTCTTTTGCATTTATTTCCTCCTTAGTATGTACAGGCAAAGTGATTAGAAAGGTGGATCCCCCACCTTCCTGGCTTTCTACTTCGATACTACCACCGTGTTTTTTAATGATCTGGGCAGAAACGGTAAGACCCAAGCCGGATCCCGTTGATTTTGTAGTGAAAAATGCCGTAAACAACTTGTTCTTGTTCTCTTCAGCTATACCATGACCGGTGTCGGAAATGTGTATCCTCACATTTTCTGAATCTCCTTCGGTGATAACTGATAACATACCTGCGTCTTCCATTGCATGAATTGCGTTTCGGAAGATATTTAATAATACTTGTCTGATCTGGTCAGTATCCATCCATATCTTCTCCAATCCATCTTGATAGTCTTTAGTTGTAACCACTTGATCTTCGTTTATCTCACCTGCCATCATGTTGAAAGTCTGTTCTACTACTTCATTTACGTCGGCATATTCAAACTTGGGCATAACCGGACGGACAAATTCGAGAGTTTCGCTTACTATTCTCTCCAGGCGTTTTACCTCCTCAAGTATAATTGTTAGAAATCGTTTATTTGTAGTTATCTTCTCAGCTACTTCCAGATCGCGCAGCACTGCGCGTGTAAACCCGCCGATGGATGTTAATGGGTTCCTGATTTCATGAGCCACAGATGCGGCAACTTCCCCCACCACTGACAGCCTTTCTGCACGCCAGAGCAAGTCCCTGTTCTCCTTCAAATCTGTGTAGGTTTGCCTCAGTGCTTCGATTTTTTCTTCCAAATTCTTCAGCAGTATAGAGTTCTCAATCGCAGCTCCTGCTTGTGTGGTAATAATACTTAAGTGATCTACGTCCTCTTCTGTTATCTCCTCCCCAGTAATTAGGTTATCAGCTATAATTAGCCCTTCTGCTCTCCCCCTACTTATCAACGGTGCCACTGCAAATGTATCACACCCTATCGCCTCGGTGATCATTTTTTGATCAGCATGTTCTTCTGCTTCAGATGTGCCGATCCGCAAGGAAACGTTCTTGAATAGTACCTCGTGCAGGAACCCTTCCTCCCAGGTGATAGGTATTTTAAGTATTTTGATGATAGCATTTACTTTTACGTCTTTATCACTCTGATCGGATTTATAATCCTCGAATAGTTGGTTTAGCGACAGATTTTTTTCATATATCTCCATCCATATCCGCCAGGCTTCTTCTTTATCAGACGGCCCAATGGCTTTTACACCATAAAGTTTGCTTTCATTTCTGTCGTACCTTAATAGAAAGGCGCGGTTGAACCCTAAGCCTTTTCCCGCGGTAACACCAATTAGAGCTATTGAATAGATATCATCTAAATTGGTATTGCTCTGTAAAAGTTCGCCGATTTCCCTAAAGATAGATAATTCGGTGATTCTCTTCTTGTAGCTTTCCTCCAGTGCCCACTTCTCCGTGACGTCAGCCACAGTCGCGATCAAACCTGTAATCTCTTCTCCGACCCCCCGTAGCGGAACGCTGCGTATCGAACAGATTTTTTCTTTGTCTAATTGACCACAACGGATCCCCTCTATTTCAAAAGGTTTTCCTTCTCTCAAAACATGGTTAAAAGCATCATCGACACCGGCCTTTTTAAAATTTTCCGCTTTAAGAACATTCATACCTGTTGGATCGGTACCGCTTAGTTCAACAAATGCTGGGTTAGCAGTCTCAATGTATCCCTCATTGTCAGTTGTGAAAATACCAATTGGAGCATGCGCCACTAGACTCTCTAAATGTTCCTTCTTCTCGCGTAATTCCTTCTCTAACTGAATGCGATCAGTAACATCTTTTATGAGTTGTACGGCTTGGATCACCTCACCGTTTTTATTGAAGAGTGGAAATGCCTCCACTTCTAAATGAAAACTCTTCCCCCCAACGGTCTTGTTCGCTATATTATACTTGACCGGAATGCCTTTCTCGAAAACTTCTTTCACTTCACATTCATCACAAACAGCCTCGCGGTTGTAGAAGTAGTCATAACAGTACTCTCCGATTACTTCATCATCATTACGTTGATCTCTTCTCGGTTCGTTTCTATTTAAGGATACTATCCGCAAGTCTTTATCTAGTACAACCAGGCCGTAATCTATACCATTGATAATATGTTCATAAAGTTCTTTAAGCGATGATAACTCCTCTTGATCCTTGCGTATTTGTTGCAGTTTACTGCTATGTTCAAGCGCATTTCTTACCGTTATCAGCAACCTTTTAACGCGAACCGGCTTATCGAGAAAATCGACAGCAGCTTCTTCTACTACCGCCATTGCGACTTCGAAATCCTCATCTGTCGTCAGAATAATAATAGGAGTTTGACCTTCGCCTCGACTCCCAATATTGAAGTTTTGGTGAACAAGTTGCACATATATTTTAATATCGATTATCACTAGGTCGAATTCACCTGAGTTTAGAATTCGCACTGTTTCTCCGGCATCTTCCGAAGTCCAGACCGCGAACTCCTCCTCTAAAAGCATCTGCTTTATCCGGGATAAAGATTCCGGATCCGAATCTCCCACAAATATTTTATTATCCCTGATATTCATATATTCGTTTTCATGGAAAAATCTATACCTGGTGCAGAATGAGTTAGTGCACCGATAGAAATGTATTCTACCCCCGTATTTGCAATATCTATCACGCTCTCCAGGGTAACGCCTCCCGATACCTCCAGAGGAACACGGCCAGATACCTTTTCAACTGCTTCTCTGATCATGTCTATATCAAAGTTATCGAGCATGATTCGGTCGACCTTGTATTTTAAGACCTCCTCAATCTGTGCAGGATTCTGGATCTCAATCTCTACGCCAATCTCATCAACCAAACCTTCCTTGACTCTCTCTAATGCGGAGATTATTCCACCGGCAGCATCCTCATGATTATCTTTTATTAACACCATATCGTAGAGACCCAGGCGGTGGTTGCCGCCTCCCCCATGTCGCACGGCCGCTTTTTCCAGCATCCGTAATAACGGGGTTGTTTTCCTGGTATCCAGAATAATCGCGTTCGTTTCTTTGACACTATCAACAAACCGACGAGTTAACGTGGCAATTCCAGATAGCTTACCTAAAAAGTTAAGAGCAGTTCTCTCACCGGTCAAAATTGAATGAGTCGAACCTTCAATTTCGCAAATGACGGCTTCTGATGAAAAATATTCTCCGTCATGGTGCGCCCAGATTATCTCAATCATCGGATCGAGTTGTCTGAAAACCTCCTCGAATGGTT
>CBDUWK010000165.1:0-5693 GCA_965370905.1 uncultured bacterium
ATAGTCGAGTGCCAACGGATGGAATTGGGTGAACCGGACGAATCCGGCCGCCGCCGTCCGGTACCCATCAATGGCAGCACTTTCAACATCGATGCGGTTATGGTTATCACCGCTATCGGCGAGCAACCGGATCTAAAATACCTCACTTCTGACATAAAGGCTGAAAGCTGGGCAGTACTCGTTGATGAGTACGGGCGCACCAACGTGCCCGACGTTTTTGCCGGTGGCGATACCGCCACAGGAGACGGAACGGTCACGCATGCTGTGGGGCATGGCCGTCAGACTGCTCTCGCCATAGATGCTTACTTGAAGGGCGTGGATCCTCCTGCTTGCGAGAAAATTCAGCATACTCTGCACGGTCAGAGCGATCATCAGGTTACCTGGGATGAGATAAATCCGAACTATTTTCCGATCATTGAACGAACTGCTCCAAAGGGAGTTCCCGTCCCGGAACGTGTGAAAAACTTCGAGGAGATTTATTCAGGTTTCGCCGAAGAGCAAGCTCTGGAGGAAGCCCAACGCTGCTTCTCTTGTGGCACTTGCCCGGAATGCGATAACTGCCTGGTTTTCTGTCCGGATGCAGCCATTCGGAAAAAGCCTGAAGGCGGATACGAGATAAATTACGATTTCTGTAAGGGCTGTGGTATTTGCGCTACAGAGTGCCCGCGCAACGCCATTTCTATCAAAATGTTGAAATAGCATCAGGGAAAATGTACAGTCGTACGCAACCGGCTTCGCTTCTGGTTACCGCGCTGCTGATCTGTATTTTTATCGTCCTGCTTTTCGGATGGGTGTTATTACGTGATGCCGGGGCGACCTGCCCTGATCCATCAGCACAGATCGTCACCCTTACCGTGACAGCTTTTTCAGCCTTTGTTATGGTTATTTTACTGGCTCTTTTCAGCAGCCTGACTGTGTACGAGGATCATAATTCTATCAGGATTAAATATGGGATAGGTTTGATCGGCAAGAGTATTCCTTTTGAGCGGATCCAATCTTGTGGAGCCGTCACCAATCCCTGGTCTTGGGGGTGGGGTCTAAGGAAGATACCTGGCGGTAGGTTGTACAATATATCCGGGTTGAAGGCTGTCGAATTGACTCTCAAAGATGGCGGAAAAATCAGAATAGGAACCAACGAACCCGAGGTACTGGCCGGAATTATAAATAACCGTATTGGTACACAGAGGTAGAAATTTATTGCTAAATATAAGATAAATTGTCCACCTTTGATATACATCCCGTTTCGAAGGATCGCTGGAACGATCTGGAAAAACTCTTCGGCAGCCGTGGCGCCTGCGGGGGTTGCTGGTGCATGTGGTGGAGACTGACACGTTCTGAATTTGAGAATAACAAAGGCGATGGTAACCGGCGAGCTCTGCGTAAACTAATCCAGAGCGGGGAAGAGCCAGGTCTTTTAGCTTATGATGGAAACGATCCCGTCGGCTGGATTTGCATAGGACCGAGAGAACGCTACTCTACGCTGGAGAGATCTCGAGTCTTGGCGCCCGTGGACGATCAGCCGGTCTGGTCGGTGGTATGCTTTTTTATAGCCAGGGGATACCGTCGTCAGGGAGTATCTAAAGTACTATTGGAAGCGGCCCTTGAATTTGCCCGGAAAAAGGGCGCAGGTATAATCGAAGGTTACCCCTGGCCCAAGAAGGACGGCAAATCCCCCGATCCCTTCGTCTATACAGGTCTGGAACCCATCTTCGATGAAACCGGCTTCGAAGTTGTCGCCCGCCGGGGTAAAACGGGCAGGGGTATTTGGAGAAAATATCTGTAACCGGAATCAGTGAATCGGAATTTATATATTCAGTTTTATACAACCTCGAGATAAACAACCATGAAAAAAGTTCTAACCGGTAATCAATCGGTTTCTTGGGGCGCTATGAGAGCACGCACCCAGGTTATTGCAGCATATCCTATCACTCCACAGACGACCATCATCGAAGAACTGGCGTCGTTGGTATCGGACGGCAAGTTGGATGCCCGTTTTATCAAGGTGGAATCGGAGCATTCCGCTTTAGCCGCCTGTATCGGCGCGCAGCAGGCGGGCGCGCGCTCCTTTACCGCTACTTCGGCGCAAGGGCTGGCTCTGATGCACGAGCTTATCCATTGGGCGTCGCTGGCAAGGCTGCCAATAGTAATGGCAGACGTCAATCGCGCCATGGCTCCCGGCTGGACTATCTGGACCGATCAGAACGACTCGCTATCAGAGCGCGATACCGGCTGGCTGCAGTTCTACTGTGAATCCAACCAGGAAGTCTTCGACACTGTCCTACTGGCATACAAAATCGGCGAGGCTATCAAGCTGCCAGTCATGCTGATTCTGGATGCTTTCTTCCTATCGCATACCGCAGAAGCAGTAAATATTCCTGAACCTGAAGAAGCCGATGCGTTTTTACCGCCCTATGAAGGCGATCTGATTGTGGATGTCGAAAACCCCAGAGCTTTCGGCGGTATGGCGGGCGTGGATTACTACCAGGAATTCCGCTATATGCAGCATGAGGCGATGCTGGAAGGAGTGAAAGTAATAGAAGAGGTCGGCAAAGAATTCGGCGAAAGTTTCGGCAGACATTACGGACTGATTGAACCGTACCGTTGTGAGGATGCCGAAGCCATCATCGTTACCTCGGGTACTGTGACTTCCACCGCCCGCGATGTCATCGACCAATGGCGCGATCGTGGAGAATCGGTCGGATTGCTGAAAATGCGCACTTTGCGCCCCTTCCCCATCGACCTGGTCAGGGAAGCGCTGCGCGGCGTACCCAAAGTCGGCATTATCGACCGCAACATCTGCCCCGGTTACGGCGGCATCTGGGCGCAGGAAATCAAGGCTGCCATGTACGACCTGGATCCGTCCGACCGTCCCGATATCTACGGGTTCATAGCTGGCCTGGGCGGACGTGACGTTACTCCGATAACGATTGATGAGATACTCACGAAAACCCTTCATCCGGATAAGACCGAAAAGCATCTTAACTGGATCGGACTGAAAGCGTAACTTGGAGTGCGGGAACTTATTCCCGCTGTGGACTTACCGCAGGTACAAAACAGCCAAACAGTACAAACGCAAAAAGTTGTGTTTTTGATCAGGAATCTGAAGTAGTAGAATTGCTGAATTCATTAGAAAGGATTATCACTCCTTAATTTTTCATTAACCGTTAGTGAATATTAACACACAACGATAGAAATGCTAAAACTACTTGAAAAACTGATAAAAAGACCAATAATAGTCTTATTAACCCTTTTAGCGATCACAGTTTTCCTCTTTCAACAGATGGCGTCTAATTCGAGGATGGAGACAGATCTGGATGAATATATGCCCCACGACCACTCAGCCTTCGTTTACAGCGATCAGGCGGAGGAATGGTTCGAGATTAAAGACGGAATAATTATCGCTGTGGAACATCCAGACGGAATATACAACAGTGGTACATTGGATAAAATAAAACAGATCACCAAAGATCTGCAGAAGATGAAGGAAATTGAAAAGGATGACGTCACTTCCCTCTACACTGCAGATAATATCGTTGGTACAGAAGATGGTATGGATGTAAAGCCTTTTTTTGAACGCATACCAAATTCCCGGGAGAAACTTGATCACCTACAACAAAATGTCCGAGTTAACGACATGGTTTTCGAACGTCTCGTTTCCAATGACGAAAAGGTGTCTGTCATAATAGCTCAAATCGGCGACGATGTGTTCTCGCAGGATTTTTATGTCAGAATTTTGGATCTGGCTAAATCGTATCAAGGTCCCGAGATTATCCATGTAGCTGGGCGTCCCATTGTTGAAGGCACTATGGCGCTGCTTGGACCGGCTGACATGAAAAAGATGGTGCCAATTGTCATTATAGTTATCATATTGTTGTTATTGGTCCTGTTACGTAGCGTGAAAAACACGGCTATCACCATCGCTGTTGTTTTCTTCAGTACAGTTTGGACATTTGGTCTGATGGCTTTGGTGGGTATTCCCATCTATGCCGTCTCCACCATGATTCCCATTATGCTGATTGCCATAGGGGTGGCGGATGGGCTGCATCTGTTTAGTCATTTAGATTTGTACCTGACAACCAACCCAAATGCGAGCAAGCTGGACGCAGTACGAGATATGCTGAAAGAGATGTGGAAACCGGTAGTAATGACGTCCGTAACCACAGCAGTAGGTTTTGTCTCTCTACTCACATCGCAGATCTATCCGATCAAATATTTTGGGTTGTTCACTGCTTTTGGGGTGTTGGCGGCGATGTTATTTTCACTCACACTGCTTCCTGCCGGGATCATGCTGGTAGGGCTTCCCAAACCACGACTCGCTAACAAACGCAAAGATGGCAAGCAGACGGGAACATTTGCTAACTGGTTCGCTCTGAAATTGTTGAGATATAAATGGCTGACGTTAATCTCAATAGTGGTCATCATTGTGATCTCGATATACGGAACGAGTAAAGTATGGATCAATTCCAGTTTTCTGGAGAAATTCGAAAGTAACAGCGATATTGTCCAAACTGACAGGTTCATCAACGATCATTTCGGAGGCACGTCAACTCTAAATCTCGTTTTGGAATCAGCCGAATTGGGGACGTTCAAAACACCAGAGGTACTCAGGCTTGTGGACGAATTGCAAAAGGATGTGGAAACAATCGAGATAGTAGGTAGCAGTTTCGGTTTGATCGATTACCTTAAGAGAATGAATAAAGTGATGCACGCAGATGATGACAATTTCAACATCATCCCGGAATCAACGGAGTTAATCGCACAATATTTGCTTCTATATGAGATGTCGGGCGATCCTGATAATTTGTGGAAGGTTACCGATTTTAATTATCGGAAACTGAATGTGACCTTCCAATTGAAAAGCGATAATTCTAAAGCGATCAAGCAGACGATGGATCGCATCGAAAACTACAGAGATAGATTTGAGCGGTTGAATATTGATATGAATTACGCTGGCTCTGGCTACACAGCGCTGGTTTTCACCGACCTGATCCTGCAGGGACAGGTAACCAGCCTGTTGCTCTCGTTGGTTATCGTCATCCTCTTACTGAGTCTGATGTTCAGGAACGTCGGAGCCGGATTGATTGGCGCCATTCCCATCACGATCACGGCCATGATCAGCTTCGGGGTTATGGGACTGCTGGGAATACCGCTCAGTTCCACGACAGCGCTGCTCTCGAGTATTTCGATCGGCATTGGGATCGACTACGCGGTCCACTTCCTCGACCGGTACAAGATCAACCTGCAGACCAGCGGCGACATCAGGCTGTCGCTCTCCAGGACGATGGCACACAGCGGACGGGCGATAACCTTCAACGCCGTGGTCGTAATTGCGGGGTTCATGGTGCTGCTCTTCTCGGTGTTCCCGCCGAACCGCGAGTTAGGCGGACTAGTCTCGATGAACATGTTCACCAGTTTTGCCGGAACCCTGACTGTGATGGCATTGATCATCGCGAGAGTAAAACTGTTTGCAAAAAGCAGTAAATTGTCTTAGCAACAAACGGTACAAAGGAGAATAGAGATGAAACGAATAGTGATAGTTGTTGTGGCAATAACCATGTTTTCCGGGCAGCTGATGGCTGGCGACCTTACGGGTTTGCAGGTGATTGAAAACGTGTACAACCGCCCCACGGGTAACGACACACAGGGCGACTTGGCTATGATTCTGGAAAATTCCCGCGGTAACCAACGGATAC
>CBDUWK010000166.1:0-5671 GCA_965370905.1 uncultured bacterium
TCTTTATCGGAGATCTTTCCGCTGATACACTCTAACACATTTATAGCTGTGAATGTACAAACTATTTCTTTCTTATAACTTATTGACCTTTCATCCCTTACACATCTCTGATCAAGGACACGCCCCAGGACGATTGCATCTGCATTAAGGATAGTCAATTCCGGAGGTCCCGAAATTCTTGAGCTACTGACAACATCTTCGGGTCCGATAAATATTATGCCTAAACAAAGAAAAAAAATGATCCTGGTTCTCATACTATCCTCCTCTACACTCAATATGTTTGTTAAAATATATAGTTCCCTCACATAGAAGTCAAGTGCAATTTGTTGCCGTAATTTATAGTAGATCGCCCCTAAAGCTGCTAAATCTACATCACGAATCCAATTCTCAAATTTTACTCACACTCCAAACGTATATATTATTATGTTCATGCCACCTTGATCTAATCAGCAAAGCTTAGAGATCATGGAGCACGGATACAAACAGACCCACCGGGGGGGCTTCTCTTAATATATAGCACTGCTAACCAAGTCAGTGACAACTCATTCCGAAACAAATCACAAACATCAAATAACGGAAAAAGGGAGAGAACATGAGGACTCTGCTAATTAATGGTCTATTAGCTTTCGTATTTATCTTGCCGATTTCAACTATCGGTTATGCGGACAACTTGAACGTATCGTTGGGCACCCCGACCCTGGATGGTGTGGAAACTACCAATGAATGGCCAGTTGAGTCTATAACAACCGCGACAGGAGTGAATTTAAAAGCGATGGTAGATGACATGAATTTCTATCTGCTGGCGGTCTGGGATGATGATTCGGGCACAGAAAGCAAAGATAAGAAAATGTGGTCTTACGATGGACAGGATTGGTCTCAGTCAGGGAATGAAGATAGACTCGGCATTGTATGGGACATGGGTCAAAACGGCATGCAAGGCGCAAACTGCATGGGAATGTGCCACACACCGGACATGCAAACTATGTGGGGCCGCGTGGATTTATGGCACTGGAAGGCTCACCGGGGCAATCCGATAGGCTATGTGGATGATACTTACATTGATACGGTGAGCCGGCACGGCGATGAAGGAAGCAGCAGTTACTCCGACAATGTGGACGGCGATCTGCCGGCATATATGGCTCCCGGTGATCCGGGCGTCAATGCCACCTTCCTCATGGATTCAGACCAGGTCGTTTTCGATCCGTTTGGCGTGACAGAGAATACGGCTGCCGTTAAAACTGCATTCGATCCTCTGGCTGCATGGGGATTGTCAGATCATATCGCAGGATATGTTCTGCGTACTCCATCCGGCAGCAGAGCGGACGTCCAAACTGCGGGGCGATATGACAATGGAACCTGGACGGTGGAGTTCTCAAGACCGATTATGGCGAACTCGCAAGATGATTTCATACCCACTCCGGGCGGAACTGTCGAATTCGCCGTAGCTGAATTTGACAACACAGGAGATTCGGATCATACCGTGGATATCAACCCCCATTATCTCCATTTCCCTCTGTTCACTTCAGTGGATCCGATCAGTGGGAAAGAAGCTCCAACTGATTTCGGGTTGGTATCAAGCTTTCCCAATCCCTTCAATGCGGAAACAACGATCAGCTATCAGATTGAAGAGCCAGGGATGATAACGCTTAGAATTTACGATTTACGGGGACAACTGATCGAAGAGCTTTTCCATGGGTTAGAGGAAACCGGCACTCATAATCTTGCCTGGAATCCTGAAGGATTATCTGCGGGGATATATATTGCACAACTGAACAGCGTGAACCAGAGCAGCATCAATAAGATGCTTTACCTGAAATAGACAGCAACGACTCAACAAGACACTTCAAAAGAGAAGAGGCGCAGTATATTGCGCCTCTTTTTTATGTGTTATAACTGGGCGGTCATGGACCACTCCGTGACCGCCTTTGGAATAGTGGCATGGAATGGTCCATGCCACCCCAAGGAAAGCGACGATGCAGATTTATAGGTATCCGGTGAGGATACCTGACGCCACAGATAATATTGATATATTCCAACCAGATTTATTTCATGTCAAAGAATAGTTCATGGTAACTTTTAATTAGTTTACTTTTTGGATTCTTATTCACTCGACCTACATTATTAGGTCGTGTGTTTTCCCTTGTGTATCGTCCGATCCAACTATTGATAGTACTGTGATTTGCACGAAGTCTATTGTATTCTTTGTATAATTCCTGATTATTTTCAATTTCTACAAATACTCGATCAATGATGTCTATGGAGTATAGGTTGCTAATCCTTTCTAATACTCTGGTTGTAAAAAGTGCAATTCTACGAGTCAAATTTGGTACCATGATAAAACACCTTAATTTTAACCACGATTCTTCATCTATCTTTTTATTCTAACTAACGGAGGGTATAACTCACCAATTCTAAAAATGGTTCTATAGAACCATCCTTTTCGATTATTTCTTCCTTGATTAATCCAATGTTTGGTGCATAATATTGGAAACAACTACCAAATGTTTTTATTTTCCCCGTCCCTCTTTCTCGATATTTACTTATGCTTTTAATCTTGTAAACATTTTCAAATTCTCCAGCCGCTACCTTGAGTGAAATACAAGAGACTACCTTATATTCAATGATTTCATCACCACTATCAGCTACCCATGCAGAACCTACTGATAATGGATATTTTAATTTAATTTGATTTGAATAGAATTCCCATTCCCCACTTAAAGCATTCTTAGAGCCTAAAAGAAGTACAAGATCTTTTCTTATCTCAATTAATTCCATCGTGGTGATAGGAAAACAACTCCCAAACTTGGTGACTTTTTTTACTAAACTTGCATTATATTCTGCATTAAACTCCGTGACCATTACCTTTTGCGAACAATCTTTTATCATTATGATACTGTATACCCAAATATTGCCTTCTTTTAAGGGATAATAACAATTCTTAGCATCCTGCGCATAGGCAGTAAAGGAAGAGAACAGAATAATGTAAGTTAGATAATTTTTCATTTTCGATTCCTTTCATCTTAAAGACACATTCATATAATAAAGGAATTTCGCATGATTGTCAAGTTTATTCCCCACATTCTTCTTCATCCTTCACTTTTTTTGTGAATCTCAGATGACCGCTTTTATAATCCACATTAGCAACATCACCGGGTGAGTAGTTCCCAGCGAGAAGCTCCTTCGCCAGTGGATTGACCAGTTCGCGCTGGAGGGCGCGTTTTAAGGGGCGTGCGCCGAAGAGGGGATCGATGCCGACCTCGATCAGGTGATTCTCGGCGGCTTCGGTTAACTTGATGCTGATCTGCTGCTTCTCGAGGCGTTTCATCAACTGGTTCAATTGCAGGCGAAGAATCTCCTTGAGATGCGCTTTGTTGAGCGGATGGAATACGATAATCTCATCGACGCGATTCAGGAATTCGGGGCGCAAGGATCGGCGCAGGAGAGCTAACAACTCATCCTTGACCTGGGCGGTGACCTCCTCTGAATCGGACTTTGCGGCTGTTATTCTATCACGGATCAGATCCGATCCCAAGTTCGAGGTCATGATAACGATGGAGTTTTTGAAATTGACGGTACGTCCCTGGTTGTCGGTCAGGCGGCCCTCGTCCAGCAATTGCAGCAGGATGTTGAAAACTTCGGGGTGCGCTTTTTCGATTTCATCCAGCAGGACGACAGAATAGGGTTTGCGGCGCACGGCTTCGGTCAACTGGCCGCCTTCTTCGTAACCGATATAGCCTGGAGGCGCGCCGATCATGCGGGAGACGGTATGGCGTTCCTGGTATTCGGACATGTCGAGACGTACCAGGTTGGATTCGTCATCGAAAAGGAATTCAGCCAGGGCGCGAGCCAGTTCGGTCTTCCCCACTCCGGTGGAACCGAGAAAGATGAAGGAGCCGAGGGGACGATTTTCTTCCTGCAAACCAGCACGGGCGCGACGGATAGCGTCGGATACCGCCTGGACGGCTTCATCCTGGCCGATGACGCGGCTGTGCAGGTTTTCATCCATGTGCAGAAGCTTCTGCTTCTCGCTCTCGAGCATTCGGGATACCGGGATGCGGGTCCAGCGGGAGACGATTTCAGCGATATCCTCGTCGGTGACCTCTTCGCGCAAGAGTTTGCGATCCTGCTGAAAGTCAGCGAGCTGCTCTTTGAATGAAGTTAACTTATCGTCCAGCTCTCGAAGTACGCCATAGCGGATTTCGCTGACCTTCTGGAAATCGTTCTCCCGTTCAGCTTTCGATTCTTCCTGCTTGACCTGATCTATGCGTTCCTTAATGCGGCCGATTTCATTTAGAATTTCCTTCTCGCGTTCCCAGCGGGTGCGGAGAGCTTTCTCTTCTTCCTTCAGCTCTTTAAGCTCCTCTTCAACTCCCTCGAGGCGTTTTTTCGAAGCTTCATCCTTCTCACGCTTCAAACCCTGCTTTTCGATTTCCAACTGGGTAATCTTGCGGGAAACCATCTCCAGCTCTTCGGGCATGGAATCGATCTCGATGCGCAGCTTGGCGGCAGCTTCGTCCATGAGGTCTATGGCCTTATCGGGCAGGAAGCGGTCGGAGATGTACCGATATGACAGGGTAGCGGCTGCTACCAGCGCGGCGTCGGTGATGCGCACTTTATGGTGAGCTTCGTACTTCTCCTGCAAACCGCGCAGGATGGAAACGGTCTCTTCGACGGAGGGTTCGGAGACTATGACTGGCTGGAAGCGGCGTTCCAGGGCTTTATCTTTTTCGACGTGCTTGCGATACTCGTCCAGAGTGGTAGCACCGATGGCGCGCAGTTCACCCTTGGCTAAAGCAGGTTTCAGCATATTAGAAGCGTCCAGGGAACCTTCGGCGGAACCGGCTCCGACGATGGTGTGCAGTTCGTCCATGAAGAGGATGACTTCGCCTTCGGCTTTCTGGATCTCCTTCAGAACGGCTTTCAGGCGGTCCTCGAATTCACCGCGGAACTTGGTTCCGGCGACCAATGCGCCCATATCCAATGCCAGGACGCGCTTGTCCTTGAGGCTTTCAGGGACGTCACCGAAAGCGATGCGGTTCGCCAGACCTTCAACGATGGCGGTCTTCCCCACTCCGGGTTCGCCAATCAGGACGGGATTGTTCTTGATGCGCCTCGACAACACCTGCAGCAGACGGCGGATCTCCTCGTCTCTGCCGATGACGGGATCCAGCTTGCCCTGGTGAGCGAGACCAGTCAGATCACGTGTGAAACGCTGCAGAGCCTTGTACTTGGATTCGGGAGCCTGGTCGGTAACGCGCTGGGAACCGCGCACGTCTTTCAAGGCTTTCAGGATGCCGTCGCGGTCAACTTTGATCTTCTTCAGCAGCTTGCCGATGAAGGCGGACTTCTGCTCGGTCATAGCCAACAGGAAGTGCTCCGGTGAGATGAACTCATCGTTCAGGGAACCGGCTTCCTTTTCGGCTTGAGAGACAACGGCATTTAAGTCTTTCGACAGGTAGCGCTGCTGAGCGGCGGCGCCGGTTACCTGCGGAAAGCGCTTGATTTCGGTCTCCAGGGCATCTCCCAGATTCTTCAGGTTAACGTCCAGCCTGGAGAGGATTTCACGGACGGGATTTTCTTCGTCCCCAAGGAAGGCTATGAGCAGATGTTCGGGCTCGATGTTCTGATGCCCCAACTCGGCGGCAGCGCTATCGGCGCGCTGAAAAGCTTC
>CBDUWK010000167.1:0-5625 GCA_965370905.1 uncultured bacterium
AATATATTTTAGGCATACCTAATACTAGCCTACTGGCTGGTACTTTACCAGTGGCAATACTGGTCCAAACAAGGGGCGATTTAGTGGAAGGAAGACTACGGAATGGTGCCGAAACGCCTGTGTTAATCAAACTCTGCAGGTTGGGAAGATATCCCAGATCGAGCAATTCCTCTATGACCGCCCATTCTCCTCCGTCCCAACCGATGATCGCTACCCGGGCGCCTGTATCAGGACTCTCTAAGGCTGCTTCGATTTCGTTTGGATCTCCCAGCTTAACGTCGTTATCTTTTCCGGCGATTGAGATTAATGTTAGTCCAAAGGCAATAATAAAATACAGGAAGGAAATCCCCCAGAATTTCTTTAAATTCATGCGGCTGCGTTTTCCGGTCAGGAGATTTTTACGCTGGTGTACACTCTTGGTCAGAAAAATTCCGAGAATTAGCACGCTGAGGTAATAGACAATCAGCAAGAGGTTATCGAAATTTCCGGAACGCAAGTCTTGCCTGGTTACCGCTAAATATACCAGCAGAACCAATGACATGATTAGATATGTTTTGACCCACCCTCTGATAAACGCACGGCCGTGTAACTCCAACCTGAAAATATGTGAGAAAACCCACATGGCAACCCACAAAACTGTGCCTACGATAAACCCAAGGATGGCGTACAGGTAAATGGAATGCAGGAGCAGGAAGAATATATTTCGGTAGTTTATGACCAGCTCAGGTGTCATGTCGAGGATACGCAAGCCGTGGAGTAAGCCCATCAGTCCGCAGAAGCCAGCTCCAAGCAAGAGTGAAAGGGGAAAATCCTTCCAACTTGTTTTATTAATCGGTTGTACCATAGTTTAACAAAAGGATTACTGAGTGTAACCTAACGCCTTCAATCTCTCTTTATATGCTTCATCTACCTCTGATTCTATTACTTTGCCCGTGGCACGCCGCCCGCTTTCATAGGTGGGGATGGCGCGAACTGGCTGAGGTTCAGTGAAGATATCGGTTAAAACCTTGCCATCAAAATCTTTCGCTACCGGTAAACCAAAATTATGCAGAATTGTCGGTGTAATATCATAAACATGCGCGTCTTCGATGTCGATTCCCTGCTTTATCCCTGGCCCCGAGAGGATTAGAACCCCTGGCGGGGCGTTTAAATGGTTATAGTGACCGGAAGGTAGTATTATTTCGTCGAAACCGTGGTCGCTGACAATCATGAAAATGGTGTTGGGATCAGCGACCTCCACAAGGGAGCCGATGACTTCGTCCATATAAATATAGTAATTATCGATCAGATTGCCATAACGGGTGACATTCTCCGGTATAACTTTATCAGGGTGCTGATCGGCGAAATGGTAACGCAAGTATTGGTGCTCCATGGAATCGACTCCGTCCAGATAAACGCAGAGGAAGTCGGGCTGTTGAGTTTCAAGCAAATATTTAGCAGTCGCGGCAAAAGTAAGGTCTTCAGGGTAGCTATATTTAAACATAGAAGCAATATAAGCTAAATCTACGGGAGCGTAAGTGTCGATCGCTTTGAATTCTTCCAGGAAATTGGGATCATCTATATTGATGAAGCGGGCAATCTCATCATCTGTCAGCGATGCGGCGTCACGGGATAAGGGGATCAGTTCATCATAGAGTTCTAGCGGAAATATGTCGTAGGGCGTATTGCCTTCCCTGTCTTTAAAATTTTCCATGAGATACGCTTTATTGTAGAGGCAGTGGTCGGTAACGACAAAACCGTTTACGGGATCGGCTGGCCAGGAAACCCACCAGTTAATCGTACCTACACTCAGGCCGTTGTCCGACAACGTTACCCAGTTGGGAGTAGCGTCTAAGAACTGATTGGTGATAGGGGCAACTACGAGAAGATTACTTCGCATCCAGGCCAGTTCAGCCGTGATTTTAGGGGTAATATGGCAGGGCAGCGAATACCCCGACCAGGGGAACTTCCAGACGAGAAAGCTGGTTATTTTATGTTTTTTTGGAGACTTGCCCGTAGCTATACTACTCCAGATTTGAGCGGAGAAAGTGGGTAATAGAGTTTCCAGCGGCCCGGAAGCGCCAGTGTCGATGAGACGTTTCAGGTTCGGCATCCTCCCCTGTTCCAACAGCGGGTCAATAATCCGCCACCAGAAACCATCGATGCCCACCACCACGATTTTTGCATCGGTGGGGATACGATCTATCTGCTGATCAGAAACTTCTCCTGGTGGCATGGGAGAAGATTGGGTATAAAAATAGACGGTTCCTGCGGCACAGAGGATGACAAACAGAGATAGACCGGTAGTATATATAGATTTCACATGCAACTTGAAAAAGGCTTTCAGGAAAACGCGGAACAACAGCAGAAATATTACCGCCCATATCAGGGTAAAAATAGTGTCTGTATTCTGGTATTGTGAGGTCG
Source organism: uncultured bacterium (assembly GCA_965370905.1). GTDB lineage: Bacteria > Electryoneota > B3-LCP > B3-LCP > B3-LCP > JALGVT01. The sequence goes on from CBDUWK010000167.1 coordinate 2,407, forward strand.
GCATATAGGGATTGATAATAAAGTGCTGGCGCACCCACTGCCAGGAGTAATTGAATAAAACAGAGGTGAAGAAAACGGCGAAATAGCTGCGGTTTAAAGGTGGCCGGACACCGCGCAGGGTGAGACAGAGCAGAGTGGCGAAGAACATGCCGAGAACTGCACCCAGAGGCGGACCTAAGATGAGATATATAACTACGAAAGCGAGATAACTTATACCTAAAGTGGCAAAAAATCCCAGTCGCCTGGCGGTGGTGGAACTGCGCATCAGGATACCGCCGATGATACCCGCACCAATCCCAAAGATGATACCGAGGAGGACGTACATGGGGATGAAATTGACCAGGAACGGAAAGGCGTAGCGGTATTCGTGAATCGACTCATTAATGCCGACCATCTTAAGGCCGAAGATAAGCCCGATAGCCAGGCTGAAGAGGAACCCAGCGACCAGAGAAGCGCTCAAGTGCCTCAGGAAGTTGTATTTAGTCTCACTCAATGTTATGCTCTTTTTTTTTATCCAATCTAATAATATAGAATTTGAGACTTCAAAATACAAGCGCTTTTTGGGGATTTGGGGGTGGTAGGGTTGGATTAAAAAGGGCGAACACGAGGTTCGCCCCAACGGTTATTATTTCACGTGTCAGATTCCGGACAAGCCCGCCAGAGGCGGATAAACCGGAATGACGCTTTTTAAACTCATTTCACCAACAGCAGTTTCTGCGTCCCTTCAAAGTTGCCAGCACTCAGGCGGGCGAAATAGACGCCGGAGGGCAAGTGGGAGGCGTTGAAGGTAACTTGATGAGTTCCTTCATCATTCCACCCCTTAACCAGATCCGTTACCACACGACCCGACACGTCGTACACCGTGATATTCACGTCCGCGGCTGCGGACATGGTGTAGCTTAAAACCGTGCTCGGATTGAAGGGATTGGGAACCGGTGAACTGAAACTGAACTTAGCAGGACTCATGCTGATGGTTTCAGCCTCGCCACTGAAAATGACCATGGGAGTGGTCAACGGAATGACGCCAGCTTCTACCTTTCTGCCAGCATTGAGGACGTTGGCAATTTGGGCTGCCAGAGCATCATCGACGCCCAGGAGTTCATGGATGTAAACTATAGCCTGACAAATGTAGGCACCATCATCCGAAGCGGGAAAATACTGACCTACTTTTTCGGACACGACATTCAGCATCAGAACCGTCAACTGCCGGCAGGCGGTGCTATACATATCATTGGGATATTCAGTCGCCACCAGCATTTCCCTGAGTTCTTCCATGTTGGCAGGGGGTGCCAAAGTGGGACCCCAGTAGGTTGTCCCTTCAAGCTGTATCGGGTGCACTGGATTTGCATAGAAGTGATCGTAGATTTCCTGGAAGAACTGGAGTAGCTCTTCTGAGGTATAATCTGGTGTGCCGACGCCGTAATAGTTGGAGAAAATCTCGTATCTCCAATAAGGTTTGGTGCGGGCATCGTTGAAGGTCACCGTGGGGGTTAATATGAAATCAACCGATGCGCTGAATCCACCCGGCAGTGAAATAGCGACGTCATTCTGGTCAACCTCGAATCCTAAAGGCTCAATTATCTGTACCAGATATTCTCCGGGCATAAGTTGCGTAAAGGAGAAGGAACCATCACCTGTTAGCACTGAATCTTCGGCTACAAGTTCACCTGCATCATTCATCAGATATATTCGAATACCATCGAAATGTGGTGTGACAGTTCCAGAGATATCGCTCGGTTCCGGTCCCAGCCGAACAACGTAGATGTCTTGTTCGCCGGCACCGTATGATTCTGTCACCCCACCCAAGAAGAATCCATCATCAGGGGTTTGACAGACAGCATAGCACTGGTCAAACTCCGTACCGCCGAAGGTCATATCCCATTCCAAATCACAGGAGTGGTCGATTTTGGCCAGATAGAAGTCGCTGCTGCCTGCACCAAACGAAGTAGTCCAACCTCCGCAGATGAAACCTCCGTCAGTGGTTACATCGACAGATTTGCAAACGTCATTGTATATACCACCGAAAGTACGTGCCCAGACGGTGTCACCGGATGCCCACGTCCTAATCACGTACATGTCAGTGACGCCAGCGCCGTATGACATGGTTTCGCCTGCCAGGACATAACCGTAATCCCACCAGACCTCCTTTACTGAATAGCAGTGTTCGGAGGAGACTCCACCGTAAGTTCGATCCCACTCTAAATTACCATCTGCGTCCACTTTCACTACGTACATGTCAGTCCAACCGGCGCCATACGAAGTTGTATATCCTCCCAGAATATAGCCTCCATCCGAAGTCAGATCGAGGCTGTAGCATACGTCAGTCATAGAACCACCATAAGTCTGGTCCCATTCCATAACACCGGAGGCGTCGGTTTTAACCAAATACATATCGTATCCGCCTGCGCCGTATGAAACAGTGGAACCACCTAAAATGTAGCCACCATCGGTAGTTTGTTGCACAGAATAGCATTGCTCATTCTCGCTTCCGCCGAAGGTAGCTTCCCATTCAACAGCTCCGTACTGGTCAGTTTTAACCAGGTACATGTCTTCACCGCCGGAACCCACTGAGGAAGTAAAACCAGCTAAGATGATACTGCCATCGGAATTTTCATCTAAGGAATTGCAGCGCTCTGCGAAGGCTCCTCCGAAGGATTGTTCCCAAACCATGTTTCCTGCTTCGCTCACTTTTACGAGGTAAACGTCTTCGTAATCCGCGCCATCCGAACGCGTCCACCCACCGATGATATAGCCACCATCCATGGTGAACACTACAGATTCCACGGACGTGCAACCATCATTCGACGGACCTCCAAATGTTTGGGTCCAGAGAATCTCAGGTGTAACCTGTGCGTTAGCGAGACAAACAGGTAGCACTATTAAAAATAAAACTATTTGCAATCTTCCAGTCATGATGACCTCCTTTTACTAGATTATGTGGAATTTATAGTACTTGAAGATACACGCATAACAGAAAGGCATAATTGGATTCATCCCCACCCGGAGCGTGAATCCAATTATGCCTTAGGATCGCCTGTTCTTGATTCAGATCGGCTTAGAGACTCACCCCCCGACGCTCAGGTCATTCCCCTTGCCACTCGTGAAATTCAAATGTTTATCGGCTTGGTCGTCTAAACTGTTTGATAATGAAATATAACGCTTAGGGAAAGGGAAGTCAAACATTAAATGTTATAATTTTTAAAAGAGGTGATGAAAAAT
>CBDUWK010000168.1:0-5622 GCA_965370905.1 uncultured bacterium
CGATTGCGTCCTTTTTTAAACAAGGTCGAAGACCTTGTCATTCCTGCTTGCCCCTGCGGGGCTAACGCAGGAATCCAGAGAAGCCAGAACGCAGACATAACCGGAGTGGTTAGGGTGGCATGCCCGTGGTTCACCGCAGGTGAAACCGGGCATGATATTGAATATGGATGACATGCTTCCATAGCTCTGGTATGGGTAAATCTAAACACTTCACACCCCGCCAAATCTGACCGTCAGCGTTCTATGTCCGTCATATCTATCAAGCAGTTATACTTAAGACAACCCCTGAATTTAATAAATCAACCCTTTTCCCACGACAAATTCTTCATTCGTCAATTCCTCATTTCCTCCTTGCTTTTCTCGTCTAATATCTTTATATTCGGAAAATTCAGACCTGTCGTTTCACAAAATTGTGGAGGTTAAAGTGGAGAAACGAAACAGAATTACCCAGGTTTACGGGTACTCCGTCTGTCTGGTTACCGTTATCACCTTACTCATCTGCCTGGCGGCATTGGTAAGCTCCCTGTTCGACCTCAGCGATCCCTTTCGAAGCCGCAGCCCCTACCGCCAATCAGGTCCCAGCCTGGCGTCGTTAGAAAACTACAAGATGGATCTCCAGATTTCGCTGAAGGAGGGCCAGCAGCTACCGGACGACCAGACCCTGAAGTCCATGTACGAAGCAGCCCGCACGGATATAATTCAGAACGTATCCTTCCGAGCCCGCCGCGATATCGTGGTGGATTGCCTGCTCATCTTCGTTTGCATCATTCTATTTCTGACCCACTGGATCTGGATGCGAAAGCTGGCCAAAGCGGAAGCTATTTAGGATTCCCACTTCTCAATTATCATTACATAAGTAACACTAAACAAAGGAGGCTATCATGAAAACTCTCCCGTTCCGGCTTATCCCACTTCTGATTATCCCGTTCATTATCGGCTGCGCTCAGCCGGATCCAGCCCTCACCTATGGACCGCTCCTCGAGTCGTATACCGATGCCTGGAACACGGGCAATTTAGACCAGCTCGACCGCATCTGCGACCCCAATTTCGAGTTGCGCATGACCCCGGGATTCGAAGCCAAAGTAGGATTGGATTCGCTTAAAATCGTGATTACCTACTGGCGAACCGCTTATCCCGACTTCCACGTCACCATCGATGAAGTCTTCTTCACCGAGAACGCCGCGGCAAGTCGCTGGACCATCACCGCGACCAACACTGGACCCGGCAAGCACCCACCCACCGGCATGCAGGTAAATACACCGGGCATGAGCATAGTTCACTATGCCGATGGGAAACTATCGGACGACTGGATCGGGTCCAATAACCTCCTCTGGATGGAGCAAATTGGTTTTACCCTCGTTGCGCCGGATTTCCCGGAGGAAGAAGAACAGCCGGAAGAGCCAGAAGAGCCATAAGTAGGAATTTCTCCAGAATAAGCGTCGGGAAGAGACTCCTGGCGCTTTTCTTTTAGCTAATTCCCACTCCAAATCCTAAATTCCATTCTCTCCTTGATTTTACCACCTCAATTTCCTATATTTTACAAATTTATTTGCGAAAGCAGAGAATCCAGATCCGGATTGACTGCGTCATTCTGGCAACGCCCAGAATCAGACGCAGAGCAGTCTTCATTTCATTGCATCCGTCAGATTCCAGACAAGCTGGAATGACGGGTTATCGATAGTGAAGACCATGACTGAACGCTGAGTGCTGATGGCTGACAAGCACCAAACCCCTGAAGAGATCGAAAAGGAATGGTTTCTTAACGTCTACACCGGGCGCGGCGATTCCATGGTGCAGTTAACGCTGCGCGCAATTATCATGGGATCGTTCCTGGGCGCTTTCATGTCACTGACGAACCTCTATATCGGATTGAAGACCGGCTGGGGTCTGGGAGTGGCTATCACCTCGTGCATCCTGTCATTCACCATCTGGAAGAGTCTGCGCAAGCTCTTTCCCAGAATCGTCAAGACCGACTTTACCATCTTAGAGAACAACGCCATGCAGTCCACCGCCAGTTCGGCGGGGTATTCCACCGGCGGGACGCTGGTATCTGCCATAAGCGCCTATCTGCTCCTCAACGGGGTGCACATATCCTATGGTTTACTCACTGCCTGGGTGTTCTTCTTAGCGGTTCTCGGAGTCAGTCTGGCTATCCCCATGAAGCGGCAGATGATCAACATAGAAAAGTTGAAATTTCCGTCCGGGATAGCAGCCGCGGAGACATTGAAGAGTCTGCACGGGATACCCGGTCCTGCATCGGAGCATTCCGAGATAAAGGATGCGGATGCAGGTAAGGGCGCCGCCAAGGCGCTCTTCGCGGCGGGAGGCATTGGCGGCATAGTCGCCATTGTCAGGGATGCCTTCGAATGGCTGCCGGCGCAGTTCTACCTCTTCGGCCAGAGGTTGGGACAGTACACTATCGCCTGGGATAACAGCATACTTCTGGTAGCTGCCGGCGCTATAATGGGCTTCCGGGTGGCCTGGTCGATACTGCTGGGCGCCATTCTCTGCTGGGGTGTCGCCACACCCTGGATGCACAGTTTGGGTATCATCGAGGAGCTGACTTACAAGAGCATGGTTTCCTGGACGCTCTGGGGTGGGGCCACCTGCATGGTAACTTCGGGGCTCCTGTCCTTCGGAATGCAGTGGAGAACTGCGCTGCGAGCTTTCTCCGGTGTGGCTTCCATTTTTTCCAAACGGCAGGTTAGCAAAGATCCCATCATGGAGAAGATGGACAAGATCGAAGTACCGGGAAGCTGGTTCATGTGGGGGATGACTTTCGGCGGTATCGGCGTGGTTTACATTATCAACGTCTATTTCGGCGTAGCGATCTGGATGGCAATACTGGCCATTATCATGTCATTCTTTCTGGCCTTGGTCGCTTGCCGCGCAACCGGTGAAACGGATACTACCCCCGTAGGCGCGATGGGTAAAATTACTCAGCTCTTTTACGGAGCGATTGCTCCCAAGCAAATGAACGTCAACCTCATGACTGCCTGCGTAACTGCCGGCGTGGCCGATTCGGCAGCCGATCTGCTCATAGACCTGAAATCCGGCTATCAGTTGGGAGCAAATCCAAGGCTGCAATTCATCGCGCAGTTCCTGGGAATTTTCACCGGGACACTGGTGATCGTACCTGCTTTCTACCTGGTGGTACCGACGGTTGAGGTCTTAGGATCGGATAAGTTTCCCGCTCCGGCGGCACAGGTCTGGGCTTCAGTTGCCAGATTGTTATCGGATGGATTTCAGGCTCTGCACCCGACCGCGCGTTGGGCGATTGTCATCGGAGGGTTGGTTGGAATCATCCTGCCACTACTCGAGAAGAAATTCCCCAACAAGCGTAAGTACATACCTTCTGCGATGGGTATAGGCTTATCCTGGACGTTTCATTTCTGGTATGCGTTGTCTATGTTCATCGGCGGTCTGGCAGCGCTGATCATCGAGAAGAAAAAGCCAGCTATCGGGGAGAAATACACCATACCAGTTGCGTCCGGCATTATTGCCGGAGAGAGCCTTATAGGGATATTTATTACACTGATGTTTGCCATGGGATGGCTGGGCGGATAGAACTGCCATTGCAGATTTCAAATTGAAGGTTGCAGAATGCAAGAATCTTTATTCCCGAAAGATAAATCCATAGAGACTTTAGCTCAGGTCGCTGACAGGTTGGTTGCGGAATGCAATAAAACCGTGCGAAGTGCAAAGACCGAAGAAGACCTAAAAATGGGCTTTGAGAAAGCTCTCGCACCAATTTTGGATGAAATAGGAATAAAGTCACAGCCAGAATATGAAAAGACCATTTATACTGGAGGTCGAACAGATGCGTTACATGGTCAAGTCATCATTGAATATAAGAAACCAAATGCGTTTCATTCAAATACCTTATTGAATCAGACATATAATCAACTGGTTGAGTATATTCAAGGCAAATCGAAAGAGAAAAAAGAAGAAGTTTTTATATTTGATCCGAAGCTTGTTGGAATAGGCTTTGATGGTGAGCAGATATTCTTTGTCCATTATATCGGGGATAAGACAAAGCCGAAAACATATTTGGATATAGGAGATTTTAGTATAAGAGGTCCCTACGAATTTAATCAACTGAGCTCAATAACTTTACTTACTTATCTACGCGCCCTACAACGAAAATCCTTAAACGCAAACAATCTTGCTGATGTATTTGGGCCAAAAAGCAAAATAGCGTCCATGGCTATATCTGCGTTTGTGGAATCATTAGAAAACTGGGGAGAAGCGAGGACAGAAATATTCTTTAACGAGTGGCGGAGATTATTCGGCATTGTTTACGGCACTCAATTTAATGACCGCTCTGATAGAGGAAAGTCAATTTTTCATAAATTATATCATATTAAGCAAGAAACTAACTTTCAGAAACTGCTTTTTTGTGTCCATACTTATTTTGCACTCTTAATGAAACTAATTGTGGCAGAGTTAATTACCTTAAAAGAAAGCGCTTTTGCAACATCGTTCAATGAAAATCTCGCGCATTATTCAGATGAGGTTCTAAAAGAAAATCTGAGCGACATTGAGGATGGGGGAGTTTATGCAAGCAGAGGTATTACTAATTTTCTGGAAGGTGATTTCTTCAGGTGGTATATCGATGAACCTTCACCCAATCTCTTACATGCTATACGAGAGATTGCGAGAGGGCTTTCAGGCTTTGAACCAGCAACTACAACTATTGAACCCGAGTCAACTAAGGACCTTCTTAAAAAACTCTACCAATATCTTGTTCCAAAAGAAATCAGACATGATCTTGGTGAATATTATACCCCGGACTGGCTTGCTGAATTTATTATTGAAGAGGTTGGTTATAATGGAAATACGATGAAAAGATTTCTAGATCCTGCCTGTGGATCTGGTACTTTTCTCGTTCTTGCAATACAACGTGCTAAAAAATACGGATTAACAAAAAAAGAACCAGTTATTGAAACTTATAAGAGGATTATTAGAAATATTTGGGGATTTGATTTGAATCCATTGGCGGTTATAGCTGCTCGCACGAATTACCTTTTTGCACTAGGTGAACAAATAAGTTCACTACAGGCATTTGAAATTCCTGTGTATCTTGCAGATTCAATATTATGGCCAGAAAAAATTGGGCAAATAAGTGTCAAACCAGTTGGAGAAACGATTGAAATCCAAACATCTCTTCAACCTTTTTATGTTCCAAAAATCTGGATAAAAGATAAAGGCTCATTAATGCAACGTGCCGCTCCACTTATTGAACGAATGATCAAATCCAGATATAGGGTTGAGGAAGCTCTTGATCAATTTAAAAAGGATGGTCTAGTATTTCCTCCGCATGAGAGTGTAGTTGCAAATTTTTATTCAGAATTATTAGAACTTGAAAAGAAAAGAATGAACGGGATTTGGGCTCGATTCTTAAAAAATGCTTTTGCTCCCTCGATTGCAGGTAAGTTCGATTTTGTTGTTGGTAATCCACCCTGGATTAGGTGGGATTTTCTATCTGAAGAATACAGAAAAGCAACACTACAACTGTGGAAAGATTACGGGTTATTTTCACTAAAAGGTTTTGAGACCAGATTAGGCGGGGGCAAAAAGGATTTTTCGATGCTTTTTACTTACGCATCCTCTGATTATTAT
>CBDUWK010000169.1:0-5601 GCA_965370905.1 uncultured bacterium
TGGATAATAGTCAGGCAGACAACCCCTATTCGCAGTTCACGACTCAGCGACGAAGGGAAGTCATTTGCACTTATATCGCTGGAAACGCGATTCGATATAATGCAGCTCAGGTATTTCACCTGGCATAGCGCTCCGAAACTGATAAGGCAACATGTGCGTAACCTGAAATACGGTCTGGCCGCAGAGGTTTTCCTCGATGCGGGAGATGCTTATTCGAACGTCAGTTCTGTAGGGATGGAATCGGTTATGTGGGGTTACGGATTCGGCCTGCTGCTGAGGTTACCTTATGTGGACGTTATTCGCCTCGAAAGTTCCTGGAATCCCGAGTATTCAATAAGTGATTTCAGGCTTTCCTGGAAGATAGGTATATCCTTCTGAGGTTCTCACTTTATGGCCCACAGGTTTACATTTTTTATCGATCCTGAAAACATAACTGGTGAGAGTGTCAGATTCAGTCCCTCTGAGAGCCGCCATATTGCCAGCGTCCTCCGTTTCACTGAGGGGGATCAGGTTACTGCTACAGATGGAAAGGGGAGGATTTACACGATAGAGTTAGGAAGACATGACGGTGACGTTCTGAACGGCAGAATCCTTCATTCTGTTATTGATGAGGAGCGTACTCCCTTGGCGGTTGCTATCGCTTTGCCCTGTCTGAAAGGCGAGAGATGGCAAACCGCGCTGGAAGCATGCTGCGAAATGGGAGTGGATACCATACGGCCGGTAGATTATGAGAAGGCGGTCTCTAAATGGACGAAAAATCGCCTGGGGAAAGCCCGCAGAAAAGCAGTTGAGATATTAAAACAGTGCGGCGGCAGCCATTTGACGGAAATTGCAGAACCGACCAAGCTGCCTGAGCTCCTGAACCGACAGCAATTTCCGCAGATATGGGTTGCCGATTCATCCGGAGGAGAGTTATCTTCAGTAGTGAATGGAGCGCTTCTGGTGGTAGGCCCGGAAGCTGAATTCAGTGCAGGTGAACGCGACGCTTTGGATCAGGCGGGAGTCAGGTGGTTCAATCTCGGCAAGAGAAGATTGCGCTCTGAGATAGCCGTTATAGCCGCTCTGTCCCAGGCTGCAAAAAAATTGGATATGTAGATATTATTTAGAAATAACAGGAGATAAGTTATGGATTGCATTTTCTGCAAGGTTGCCGCCGGGGAAATTCCCGCTGAGATCGTCTACAGAGATGATGACATTCTGGCCTTTCGCGACATCAATCCGCAGGCGCCGGTTCACCTGCTGGTAATTCCTCATAAACACCTGGAAACGGTGCTGGACTTGAAGCCTGAAGATGAGAAGCTGATCGGAAAGTTGGTGCTGGTGGCGAATCAGCTGGCGGAAAAGGAAGGGATTGCGGAGAAAGGCTACAGGATGTTGTTCAACTGCCGGGAGGACGGCGGCCAGGAGGTTTACCACCTACACCTGCATGTGCTGGGCGGGCGCGCCATGAGGTGGCCTCCGGGGTAGTGGAATTGGAAATATAGAGGATATGACCATGAGATTGGATTTATCTGGTGTGATAAAACTCAGCTTGATCATTTTTTGTGCTGTGCCCTTATTTGCCTTGCAGGCTAATGACGAAATAGTGCTGCTCGATTTCGTCTATGAGGGGCAGTTGCCCAAAAATGTTTACTTCCAGAAATGGCAGCACGTGGTAAAGTGCGGCGACCTGTTTGGTGGCGGAGATGATCAGATAATTGTCAAGGATTCTACGTATTTCGAGGTTATTCAATTCGATGGAGAGCATTGGGCGACAGTTAGAGAAATACCTTTTACGGACTCCCTTAAAGAGAAAGCCAAAGAGAATTGCGCCTGGGAGCTTGGAGATCTGAATCAAAATGGGAAGGATGAAATCTTCAGCTTCTTCAATCACAAATTAGTGCGGTATGAATGGGATGGTGAAAAATTTAATAATTACCTGCATATCTTCCCCTATATTATTGATGATGTAACCATAGGCGACATCGACAACGATCAGGCAAATGAGATGGTAATGCTATGCTACCAGGATCCCACACCGGGGCGGAGACCTGTAAAACTCCATTTGTGTGTCTGTGAACTTGAAGACGACGAAATCAGGATCGTCTGGGATGATGAAGGAGAACTGGGTTACAAAAACAGATTTTTCGTGCCGCCCGATCAGTTCGGATTTATCGCTGATTTTGAGAATAACGGCAAAAACCAGTTGATCGTGAAGAAATCTCAATCGGATCGCAGTGCGCGGCTATATAATCTGGTATACTGGGATGGATCCGGTTTAATGAAGATTAACTCATTTGAAATCATAGATGGCAAGATAGTACCGACTGAGCGAAAGTTTCATGAAACTCCATTTTCGTGGGGTTATCTCACACCCATAGAAATAGACGCCAAGCCCATGTTCTTCGATAGGATGGATTACAGGAAAGGGAGCAGAGACGTAATTTTAAAGAGAGAGGGAGCGCATTTCAAAATCATACAACTGGTGGATGAACCATCGGGAAAAGGGGGACACTACGTAATTGGTGGGGATATATTCTGGATGGATATGAATGGAAAGGGGAAAGGATTGCTGGTGCTGGAGGAGTACTCTTACGCGAACAACCCGATAACCTATTCGTTCTATCGGTTGAGGTTGGGGGAATAGGGGGGGAGTTTGCACCAGAATCCGCCAGAGGCGGACAAGTAAATTCTGGTGCTGAGGTTGATCGAGATGGCTGAAGCCATCAATGTAATATAATATAAATCATTGTTGGGTTATCCGCCAGAGGCGGACAAGTTTAACAGAGGCGGTATTAACCCAATCTACAGATGCTAACCACCAACTACTAACAACTAACCACTGAAAAATGCCACAACCAACGACAGACAAGCTCTTGCGCGAACTGGAAGCGGGGGAGAAGTTCGTGGGATTTGTAGCTGTGAGAGCTATAAACGTGCGGCAGCGGAGGGACGGCACCCCGTTTTTAACCATCGATTTCTCCGACAGTTCCGGCAGGATGATGGGGAAACTCTGGGAACAGGTGGAACACTTCCAGGAGATACTGGAGGTAGGGCAGATCGTGAAACTGGCGGGCAGCATCATCACCTACCAGGATCAGAAGGAGATCACCATCGAACAGCTGCGCCCCGCCAAAAAGGAAGATCCGGTGGATCGGAGCAAACTGATTCCCTCCAGCGAGAGGGAGGTGGACGAGATGCGGCGGCATCTGCGCAGGTTGATCGAGGGGATGGAGAACGCGGGTTTGCGAACCTTCCTGCGGCGCTTTTTCGACGAGCCGGATATCAGCAAAACCTATTTCGAAGCGCCTGCGGGGAAGTTGTGGCACCATGCGTATCTGGGTGGTTTAGCCGAACATTCGCTCTCCCTGGCAGAGATCTTATTGAAGATAGCGGAAGTGTATCCGACGGCGGACAAGGATCTGCTGGTGGCTGGGGCGCTCCTGCATGACATAGGCAAGATCAAAGAGTATAGCTGGGACGTTACCATCGATTTTACAGACCAGGGGCGGCTGATTGGCCATATCGTCATAGGGCAGGAGATCCTGAATTCGCAGCGAGTTGAAGGTGAGGTTGCACCTGAGATCTGGGATCAATTGATCCATCTGGTGCTCTCACACCAGGGGACTCGGGAACAGGGATCGCCAGTTCTGCCGTTGACCCTGGAAGCGATTCTTCTCTACACCGCCGATGAGATGGACTCCAAGGCGAACGCTTTCAATCGGATTATTCAACGCAGCCGAGAGCAGGGGAATAAGTGGACTGAATACATAAAGATTGTAGAGCGTTATCTCTATGCAGGAGAGAAGAAGGTGGACAAAGATAAAGCTACAGGTGAGGACACATTATTCTGAAATACAGGAAGTTAACATGGAATTAAGAGAACTACTGAAAAGGTTATGCGAAGCGTTCGGTCCTCCGGGATTCGAAGAGGACGTACGAGCCATAATTAGAGAACAGATTGAACCGCTGGTTGACAGCATTGAAGAAGATGCCATAGGCAACATGACGGGTTGGGTGAAGGGAAAAGGTGAAGAGATCGTAATGGTGGACGCTCACACCGATGAAGTCGGATTTATGGTGTCACACGTTGATGATAAAGGTTTCTTACGTTTTGCTCCCTTAGGTGGATGGGATGCGCGGCAATTTCCCAGCGCGCGGGTGACGCTGCGGGGAAAGGATGATTTTCTGCATGGAACCATCGGATTCTAGCCACCGCACATAACCAAGCAGGAGGAACGCTCGAAAGCTATTCCACCTGAGGATCTGGCCATAGACATCGGGGTGAACTCCAAAGAGGAAGCGAACGACCTTGGCGTCATGCCTGGTACACCCGGGATCTTGGATGGATTCATACAGGAATTGCCCAATAATCGTTTGCTGGGCAAAGCTTTCGACGACCGCGCCGGATGCGCTGCAGCGGTGCAAGTACTAAAGGAGATTAAAGGGACCAAGCTGCCTTATACCTTGGCGGTGAATTTTGCCACGTCTGAGGAGTTGGGATTGCGGGGCGCTAAAGTGTCGGCATATCGCATCGCGCCGAAGATAGCTCTGGTTTTAGAGACTACCACACCGGGAGATTTCCCCGGTGTTCCGGCGCATCTATCGCCCTGCGAAATGGGTAAAGGTGTAGCTATAACTGTTGCGGATAGAACCATGGTAACGTCACCGCGTATGGTGAGATTCCTGCAGGAAGTTGCACAGGAACGAGGTATTCCTCATCAATTAAAACAACCGCTCTTCGGGGGAACGAATGCAGGCGAGATTCATCTGTCCCGTTCAGGTGTGTTGACAGGTGTTTTAGCCAATCCGAGCCGTTACATTCACGGACCGTCATCCATCCTCGATTTCGGGGATTTCGAGGCGCAGGTGCAGTTGGCGTTAGCTGTGCTGGAGGAGATTCCGAAGTTGATGTAATTGATACTTGCGTCAGGTCTCCACTGCGTTTGGCAAAGCCATCCCCTTGGGAAAGACCAGACGCAACTGTGAATACAACAAATGCCTCCATTTTGGAGGCATTTATTTTATTCGGATTAAGATGTTTCCACTTTTTGGCGCAGACGTTTTTTCTGCGACAAGCGTTTCTTTTCTTCGAGGCGCTTTAGGCGAACCCAGGCGGGTGTTACGCAGCGGAGGCGCGGTTTAGCTGACCGTCTCCTCTCCTTTAGTTTGAGCAACAACCTCTCCAGGGCGATTTTTTTATTCTGATATTGCGATCGGCTTTCGCGTGATATAGCAGTTATCCCGGTGGGAATGTGAACGGCTCTCACGGCCGAGGAAGTGCGGTTAGCATGCTGTCCTCCCGGACCTCCGGCAGAGAAGGTTTCAAAGCGAACCTCCCTGGCGATATTTTCGTCTTCGGGATCAAACATACTGCACCGGTTTCAGTTTCAGGTAAACTATGAAAATAGACTCGAGAACAACGCTGTAAATAGTAACCAGTCTCAGATCAGTACTGCTTGATAGTATCTATCAGCGGTGTATCCAGGATGATGCGTTCATCCGCTTCGCGTTCGAGGTCGAGTCCTCGAGGCATCTTAGGACAATAGGCCAGATGCACTACCACCGACTCATTCTTAGCGATCCTGATAGCAGGGCTGAAATCGTCGTCCGCGGCAAGAA
>CBDUWK010000170.1:0-5588 GCA_965370905.1 uncultured bacterium
GCCGTGTGCACCAGCGAACACCAACTTGTATAACGCCCTGCAGAGTTACAGTGAAGACCAAGTCTTCGATATTGCTTACCATATGAACTGGCCCAGCGCCAGCGATCCTTTCTATTTGGCTAATCCAAGTGAGAATAATACCAGGAGATCCTACTACAGCGTCAATTCTGTTCCGCATATGAGATGTGATGGGATTAGTCAGATGAGTACGTCTTCGTCATATGCAATGCAGAATGCCATTGACGCCCGTCTGGCTGTTCCATCCGATATTTGGCTGGATGTTTCCGTATCCATTGTAGGTGCTAACATTGAGGTCATCTGCACAGCCGTATCTGATATCACCATAACCGGGTACGTCTCGCTCCACATGCTGGTTTTGGACATATATAGCTACCTTCCCAACAGTCCAAACGGCAATCCTAATCATTATCATGCTATGCTGGATATGGAACCGTCCGGTTCAGGGCAGATGTTTAACGTGCAGGCGTACGATACCAGCTATTTTTACGCTACATTTCCTCTAGATCCATCATGGGCGGTTGAGAACTTGGACATCGCCTGTTTCGTGCAGAACAATACCACCAAGGAAGTCCTGCAGGCAAAAGTAGAATCAATACCCTTGGATTTTCCCAATATTCAAATCACAGATTATACGGTGAGTGATCCGACTGGCAACAACGATGGCCGGATCGATCCTGGCGAAACCGGTGAGATAGTTGTCACCTTGCAAAATATGGTACCATTTCACGATGCGACGAACGTTGAAGCGGTATTGGTTACGGAGGAGCCTCTAATTGATATAATTTCCGGAACCGCCAGTTATCCGGATTTACCAGCAGGGAACTCAGCCACAAACAGTTCAGATCCGTTTGAATTATACGTCGATCCGGACTTCGAAGCGCATGAAGTTACCTTTAACCTTACGGTAACGGCTGAACCAGGAAACTTTGAAGCCACATACCAGATTACGTTTATGGTGGGCAGACCGGACATAATTTTAGTGAACGATGATTTTATGGGATATTATCAGTCATGGTATGAAGAATCGCTCGATGAGCTGGGAAGAATATACGATTTATGGAACCAGTCGCAACAAGGCGCTTTACAACAAGATGAGATGGATCGATATCTAATGGTAATCTGGTACACTGGTGATGATAACATAGCACCATTAACTGTAGACGAACAACTGAGAATTGAAAATTTCCTGGATAACGGTGGTCGTCTTCTGTTATCCAGTCAGAATGCCGGGGATTTACTCGCGGGCACTACCTTCTATGAGGAAGTGCTGCACGCACAACATTTGGTGAATTCAACTAACGAATACACGATGTCCGGAGTAGATGGTGACCCAGTGTCAGATGGCACCAGTATTATGTTCGTTGGCGCTGGCGGTGCTGGCAATGCCAACTCCAGTTCCAGCATGGAACCTGTCTCTCCAGCAGTCGGCATCTATACCTATGATACCGCCGGCACGTTTGGAGCGCTCAGGTGCCAGACCGAAGTAACCAGATTCATTTATTTCGGTTTTGCTGCTGAAGCAATCACGGGCAACGGTGCGACATCTACGCGTACAGAGATTCTGGACAACTGCCTGAACTGGATAGCGGGAGCTGTAGCGGTAGAACCCGATGATCCAGAAATGACGCTCCCTGATCGCCCGGAATTGGTTGGGATTTATCCAAATCCATTCAATCCTACCACAGAGATCAGTTTTGCGTTGCCCACTGACGGATTCGTTCAGTTACAGGTTTACGATCTGCAGGGAAAGTTGATCGATCAACTCATTAGCGGAGTTATCAGAGCAGGCTGGAGAACCGTGCAATGGGACGCTACTATGTATCCCTCAGGAATGTACATCGTTACACTAAGTACGGACGGTTCAAAGTTTTCCCGCAAGGTTGTACTGTTAAAGTAAGAAGCATGAATTAGCCAGAAGATCGGAGGGCCACACTGATACGTGGCCCTTTTCTCTAATAACAGTGAATCATAAGGACAGATGAAAAAAAACATACTGATATTTATTCTGTTAGCAGGAGCTGCTATTAGAATACTGTATTTAAGCAGTATATGGGATTCGTTTATGGTTGATATTCCCATAATAGACGCAGAATATTACCATACCTGGGCAGCCTCACTTGCTTCCGGGAGGGGTGGGGAAGAGGGCACTTATTTCATGAGCCCGCTATATCCTTACCTACTGTCCATTCTTTATAGCTTGCTTACTCCTTCACTTAAGCTGGTGCTGATCTTCCAAGCTATCATGGGCATTATTCTCATATATTTAACATACAAAATTGGAACGATCCTATTTAACCGTACCACTGGACTCGTTTGCGCCTTATTAACGGCATTTTACCGCCCATTCATTTATTATGAAGGCGTTTTATTGACTGCGACATTAATTCTCCTATTGAATGCCGTGATTCTCTTAATATTATTAAAGCAATCCAGAAGAGGATGGGTGGATATAATTGCCGGTATTTTGCTCGGTTTATCGGCATTGGCCAGGCCAAATATCCTTTTGTTTGCCTTGATGTTGATAGCAGTATTTCTAATAATCCCATCCAAACGGGATTTTCGCAGAGCAGTATTTATCGTCTTGGGGCTGGCTATTGTCCTAATTCCCACCTCTTACAGAAACTTTCGAGCCGGTGGTGAATGGGTGTTGACGACTGCTGGGGCAGGAATGAATTTCTTCGCAGGGAATAATCCGGATGCGGAAGGGATTTATTGGGAAGCACCCTTTATTACATCTGCAGAACCCTGGTATGAAAATGAGGATTTTCGGCGTGAGGCTTCTCTTCATACGGGAAGAAATCTAACCATAAACGAATCCTCCCACTATTGGTTGGGACAGGGTTTGGCGTATATTACAGATCAACCGTTGCATTATATGCAACTCCTGTTAAAAAAACTATTCCTCTTTTTCCACAGTACCGAGATTCCGAACAATTTGAGCATATATGCGGCAATTCAGTTCAGCAATTTATTACTGTACATCCCGTTTACATTCGCCTTTATTGCTCCAATCGGGTTCGTGAGCTGGGTTTTAAATTGGCGCGAATCGAAGATGTTCATCCCCAATGTTTACGGGATCGCTTACCTTGCTTCCACGCTAATATTCTTCGCGGCATCGGAATACAGATTGCCGGTACTCTTAGTACTTTTACCTCTTTTTTCTGCCGGTATAGTGCAATTCATAAGATATCTAAGAGAATCTCAGTGGAAATCTGCAGGCAAATTCGTTCTTCTGGTCATTTTATTTGCCGTACCGGTCAATATGTCAACCGGATTTACGGACAATCTACAATCCAGCAGGATGGATTACTTCAATTTAGGCAGCGTTTTGCAGAAGCAGCGGCGCTTCGATGAAGCGGCGGGAATGTTTCAGCATGCTCTATTTATCGATCCTGAATTTGTTGAAGCTCACCGTGCGTTAGCGGACAGTTATCACGCCTTGTGCTTGCGAGAGGAGGCAGCCGAGGAATTCATCCGTGCCGGAATCAATCCCGAGCCAGAACTAATTCTGTTGGATGCAGAAAATCTGCTCTATGCAGCCCAGACTAAGGCACAATTAGGTGATCACATCGGAGCATTGGAAAGCTATGATGAGGCGTTAAACATACACCCTGATCCACCGGCCTACGCCTATTATAACATGGCATATCTTAATCTGCAGATGGGCGATATAGCGAGGGCACTGGATGAAGCGCAGATTGCTGCCAGCATCGACCCAAATGAGGCCCGTATCAGTTATCTACAAGGATGGATCTGTGAGAACAGGGGATGGTGGGATAAAGCTTTGGAGCACTATTTGAAAGCATTGGAAGACAATCCCACCTTACACGAAGCGAGAGTACGTGCGGCTCTGGTTTATATAGAAAGAGGAGAAAATAAGAAAGCCGCAAAGATGATCGAACCTATCATCGGAATAGAGTTGAATAGTCGGGAACTAACCGCGCAAGTTATTGAAATTGCCGGTATAGTTGGATATTAAAAAGAAGTTAAAGGCATACTCACACTAAAATTGCCTGGTAGTTATAACAATCATCAACTGAAGGAGGGTCTATAATATAGGCCCTTTCTCAATATATTAAAGCGAATGGGGCAGGAAAGTTCTACAAAAGTGTTGACATTTCTGTTTTCAGGCTGTACGTTTAAGTTATGCAGTATTTTAAATGGCGTTAAATATATGTATCTGTGGCTGTGACGATTCCCATCTACATAGCGATAAAACATTGCTGTAGCACCGAAGGGGGACAATTTTGCCTAAAGTGTAACCTTTACGTGTCAGTGAAAAGAGTATCTGGAAAGGCTTGTTCAGCAATATATTGTGATATAACTATTTGGTAATTATAGATATATAAGTTGTAATGAATAGACATATTTTCTTGGCAAGGTCTTTGCAGATGAGAGATTGAGAAGATTCAGAAGGGTGAACTCGAGATTATTATGGAAGATGCGGTACGCTTATATAATTATGGCTACCATCAGCTTGTGAAACTCGCTGAGAGGTGTTTCCTGACGAGTTCAAGTGGTAGTCTAAAAGTTTTACAATATTCAGCCGATATAAAAGCTGAAGGAAAAGTAGGAAAAGATGGTTGAGGCAAGCGAAATGGAGATAGAAAGAAGCGATCCGAATGAGTATTAGGCTACAGAAAGTGAATATAACGGTGTAGGGAGAATAGGATGGGTGAGGGGATTGAACAAATCGGTAATGATCGTTATGCACTTGCAATGAGAAGTCAAATGAAGGCGGAAGAACGACTAAGGGAACTGGAAGAGCCAGATTTCAGTCAAGAACGGGCTGTAGAGGACGGCAAAGGTGAATACATAGATATATATGTTTGAAACTAAATAAGTGGATAAGGGTAAAACAAAGAGGTTATAATGATCGACCCAACAAAAGCAGCAGATTCTCTGGCACAAGAAGTAGCTGTACACAACAAAGCGCATAAGGAGCTGGTAAATCAGCGACCTCAGCATGTAAAGGACATTGCTGAGGTGGCTAAAGATGATCATGTGCACGACGAGCTTGCGGAGATTAGGGAAAACAACAGATTGAAGGATCTTGTTCACATTTCAGAGAAGGCCAAGGCTCTGCTCCATGATCGCATACAAGCTCGGGAAGCATCGCCCAGTTTAGAGCCGGAAGCGGCACCAAATGTCCTGGAACCGTCGATTCCAGAAACTCAATAAAATTTGAAAGACATACTTAGCCTTTACTTTCACGTACCATTCTGTCAACGGCGCTGTCCATATTGCGCATTTTATTCGATTGAAAGCGCTGGAGACGAAGAGATAGCAGGATACCCGCGCCTCCTTCTCGAGGAGTTGAATTTGAGGAAGGAGTATTGGCGCGGGTTTAATTTAGGTTCAATCTACATCGGTGGCGGCACGCCTACTCTCTTGGGGATTTCTGCTATATCAGAAATCCTAAATGTGGTAAAGGATGAGTTTTTGACGATCCCGGATATAGAAATTACCCTGGAATGCAATCCGGGAACAGTTATTAAAACGGATATAGAAGGATACGTTCGTGCAGGGGTAAACAGGCTCAGCATCGGAATACAATCCTTCAATGA
>CBDUWK010000171.1:0-5582 GCA_965370905.1 uncultured bacterium
ATAGCATTTGGTGTATATAACACTTCGCTATTTATCTTCCTCAGCCTTCTTCAACTCGTTCAGACGTTGATTAATTTCGTCTAAAGTTCCCTTGAAATACTCTGCTTGTGTTTTCAAATCTTGTATCTCTTGATCCTTGCTTACTTGCGGAGCATAAGGGTACTCAGGCGGCGTAAACGGGTTATACCACCCTCCATGTCCACGGCCTCCTCCCCAAACGTGGCCTCGTCCACCACCCCAGGGAAGTCCTCCGCGACCTGCGCCATAAAAACCAGCGCCTCTTCCTGGTACGGGATTCATATATCCGGGCATCCCATATCCACCACCATAACCTGCACCACGACCGGTCAAAGGTCCTTCACCTCTTGGTCCAGTTCTATCTCCTCCTGGCATTTTATCCTCCTTTTAATCTATCTGTTAGTTATTGTAACCTTACTACCAATGGCTTTCCACATCGGCTGAACTGGCGTATTCATATTTGCCTTTCCTAAATTTATTAATGACTTCATTAACTGTCCCTTCGGCATCGATAATGATTTTTATTCCAGCAGCCTCCAAGGCACGAAAAGCTTTCGGCCCACAGTGGCCAGTCAATAACACTTCTGCACCAGCATTGGCTATGATCTCCGCGGCTTGGATACCCGCTCCACCTGCAGCCTGTTGGTTCTGCTGATTATCGTGGACCACTATTTCTTTTGTTTCAGGATCGATCAGTAAGAAATACCTTGCTCGACCAAAACGCGGATCAATTTCAGCATCCAAAGTGGTTCCATTTGCAGTTATGACAACTTTCATCTTTTTATCCTCGTTGGTTCTCAACTGACGTGATTTTCTTCCTCTTCTTTGACGTTTTCTCTGCGTTTGGCCGCGACACCCGGGCATCTGGAAGCAGGATTTATTAATCTGCCCAGATATAAATGCTTGTAAAACATCGTCTGTCTTCCCCGTCAACCAGGGAAGAACCTTTATATCCTGGTTAGTTAGTATTTGATAGAAAACCTCTGAAACTGCCCCGCATAGAACCTGATCAACTCCGTTTTCGCTCAGCTTTATAGTACGGTCAGGAAGTGATTCGTTATCCAGGGTGATTGAAATTTCATTCTGGACCTGTCCCCTTTCGAGATCAAATAAGGATATTTCCCGTGCAACATCTAAAACTGGTGATATCCGATTTCCCCATACAGGGATAGCGATGCGCATATTTATAATCCTCCTGTCTCACCTGATAAAGCAATTCGCGTGCCGTAGAGATGGAAATGATTATCGCAGTTTTATTAACCAGAAAAACAATAAGTTAGAGATAAGGGAAGATAATTGTGGAGGGACAGAAATTCAATCTATAGTATCGTATTTGCTACGATACGTTAAGTGTAGGATGCAAATTCGCTACTGTTTGAGATGCCGCTTATAGCGACCATCCACTTCGGGGAGGGTGATATTCAACTTTCGAATTTTCCGGTAAAGCGTAGTCTTGTGCATTCCCATGTTAGCCGCAGTCATTTCCCGGTTCCATTGGTTTTGTTCCAATGTTGATAAAATGAGTTCCTTTTCGAAATCTTGTACACTTGCCGGAGGGACATGAACAATAGCTTCAGGTTTGATGGCATCTGGAAGGTGGCGGGGAAGGATGATACCGCTTTCGCAAAGCACAAAAGTATGTTCGAGGATATTCTCAAGTTCTCGTACGTTTCCAGGATAGTCGTGACTCATCAAAATTTTAAGAGTTTCAGGAGAAATTCCATCTATATGTTTATTATGTAGTTGGTTTAGTCGGCCAATGAAATGATCAACGAGGTAAGGGATATCTTCTTTGCGGTCCCGCAATGGGGGAAGTGATATTCGAATAATATTTATCCTGTAAAAGAGATCCTCACGGAAAGTCCCGTCCTTCACCAATTTTGATAAATCATGATTGGTTGCAGTAATAATGCGAACGTTTACCTTAACGGTGTTCACCCCGCCTAAAGGTTCAAAAGCTTTTTCCTGCAGGACACGGAGGAAACGCACTTGCAATACTGGCGACACATCACCGATCTCATCCAAAAAGATCGTTCCTCCATCTGCTAAGGCGAAACGCCCCGGTTTGTCTTTCTTGGCATCGGTAAACGCCCCGGCTTTATATCCAAACAATTCAGATTCCAATAGAGTATCAGGTAAAGCACCGCAATTTACAGTAATCAGGGGTTTACTCTTCCGCGGACTCAAATTGTGAATGGCTCTTGCGATGAGTTCCTTGCCAGTACCACTTTCACCTTCAATTAGTACCGTACTATCACTGTTCGCGATAGTCGGGAGAATTTCGAAGATTTTCTGCATGTTCGAGCTTTTGCTCACAATATCTTCAAATGTATAGCTTTTCTCCAACTCTTTCCGGAGTCGTTCTACTTGGCTCAGATCACGGAATGTCTCTACTCCTCCCATAATTTTTCCACTTGAATCCCGTAGTAACGAAGAAGATACGCTCGTGGGAATGCGTTTTCCCTGGGAATTGATGATGTAAATAACCCGATTAACAACTGGTTTACCTGTTTTAAAGGTCTCCTGGAGTGCACAGTCGGTTTCGCAGATACTGGCACGAAACACATCGCAACACTGTCTACCGATAGCTTCTTTGCGCGGTACACCCGTGATCTTCGTGGCAGCCTTATTAAAGAAGGTTATAGACCAGTCTTTATCGACTGTGAAAACTCCATCACCGATACTGTCGAGAATCGTCTCAAGGCGATCTGTATCGTTTGCTTTTAGTATTTTTTTAGCCATAAATTACCGTTGCATTAATGCTACACAAAGATAGGGTTAAAACTTAAACATTACAAGAGAAAATCCACTTAATTGCAAACAATCTTGGTTTTGGATTGTTAACCCAAAGGTAGAAGGATTAGAAATGTTCAATATAAGGAAGGATTTATTAAAAACATCGGATTTGTAATGCGTTGCGGTCGTATTGGGAAATCGTGGATTTTATGAAAAACGCGATTAATACGCGATTAGAACGTAAAAATTTTGCCGGATTCTGTTATTTGAGTCCGGCTTTAATTATCCTGGATAATCTGCTTACCAGTATACAACTTTGCCAAATAACCCCGTCCTAACAAAACACGCCCAGGATGCCCCGTATCGCCCCCCAGAGCAAATCTAAGCGACTTTAGCTGCAGACCCATAGATTAAAACGTCGATTGGGGTATTTTGAAAAAGATCGCGTCTCTACAGGCTTTAAAATCGCAATAGATTTGACTCTACTTGATTAAAAGGCAAAGTTTCAGGCTGATTGCCTGCATTTCAGAGAACAAAATAACCGGATAGGTTAACGCTTCTCCGGTTTTATTTTGCTTGATTATGATTCACTATGAGGATATATTTTGACATATCAAGATGGAGGTGGCGTGAATCCATATAAGAAGTTAGTTATATCACTCTTCGGTCTTATTCTGGCCGTGATGGTGTGCCTTGAGATACAGATACTGTACACCGGAGAGGCTGTTCGGATTGTAACAGTACAAAGTTCATCCGGGACTGAGTATACTCTCTATTTGCGTGAGGGTGCGCTCGCTATCTGGAAGATTGTTGGCAATGGTCTTTGGATGCTTCTAACTGCAGGTGCGGCGTTTATCTGGGCTATTCCACGCAAACAGAAGTAAAATGAATGCACTTATGAAACCCGTGCTTATTCCTTATAATACTGCTAAAGAATGGATGTTCCAACTAAGCTAACCCTACGAGGGAATCATCCTCTCACCACTAAAATAATAATAGGGACTTGGAAGCATTTCCAAGTCCCTATTATGTCGGTTGAAGATTGAATCTCCCATTACACCTCATGCGTTATTTCAAGTTTAGTCTGCAATTCTGAAAAGCTCCCATATCGACTTATAAAACCTTAAAGGGCGTTTCCAGTCTGGACCTTTGACCCTAGGATCAGAATCATTGATTGAGGGATCTAACTCAACTGGTTCTGAACCTATCTTTCCCTGAGCGTAAGGTGCCTGGTCGTTTAGGGGACGATCTTAAGTTGGGCCTGAACCTGTCTTCCCCTGAATGTAAGGCGCTTGGTCGTTTAAAGGACGGTCTTCAGTTGGACCTCCTTTTGCTAGTGCTCCGCTGACACAAAGTGCCAAAACTAGAGCGACTGCGATGATTAGATTGTGGTTTCTCATTTTGACCTCCTGTCGATTTGATTTTGTTCTTGTTGGATTATATTGACGTCTGCAAACGTTCAGGGTGATGTCTTGTTCGTAATTCTTAATCATTATTCTTATCTTTGGTTTTGTTTGAAATTGTTTCATCTCACGTGCACCAATTTGCTCGTCTCGCCGGTACTATATGGATAGGATACATAAGTCAGACTAATGTCGTCCTGCTTTGGCGGGCTGGATTCTGTGTATCCACCGAGTACATAAGCTCCCTCGGGAAGCTTATGGACAGAGTAGGCATATTCATTCTGGCTGCTGCCGAAAGTTTTTTGCCAGATCAGGTCTCCCTGCGAATCGGTTTTAACTAAATACATATCGAAATCGCCTTCGCCAAACGAATCTGAGCACCCTGACATGATAAATCCACCGTCGTCCTCTTGACTGACCGAATAACAGTCATCCCATCCTTTATCACCAAAGGTTTTCTGCCATTCCATCTTACCTTGGGGATCGGTCTTAACCAGGTATACATCAAAAAGTCCAGCGCCATAGGATTCACAGTCGCCAGCCAAAACGTAGCCCCCATCCGTAGTTTGCTTGACAGAGTAACAGCCATCGCATGAATCACCACCAAAGGTTCTCTGCCACTCTAAATTGCCATGCGAATCGATTTTCACCAGGTACATGTCATAATCGCAAGGACCTTCACTAAAGGATTTGCTGTCTCCCGCAAGAATATACCCACCATCCACTGTCTGCTGGATGGAATAACAACCGTCGTTTTCATCTCCACCATAGGTATTTTCCCATTCCAAATCGCCTTTTGAATCGATTTTCACTACGTACATATTTGTAGATGCGTCAAAGGAATGTCGACTGGCTCCCCCTAAGAGGTAACCCCCATCTGCTGTCTGCTGGACAGAATAGCAATAGTCACCGCTACTACCTCCGAAAGTACGCTGCCATTCGAGGTCACCTTGGGAATCCGTTTTAACTATAAACATATCGTATCCACCTGCACCGAAGGAATAGGTATAGCCTCCGATGACATAACCCCCATCTGAGGCCTGTAGTACCGATTCACCAAAATCGTCACTGGCACCACCAAAAGCGCGTTGCCATTCCAGCACACCATCTGAATTTACCTTCACCAGGATCATATCCTCCCGGCCGTTACCATAGGAATCGGTCCATCCACCAAGGATGTAACCACCATCCGACGTCATCTGAGCAGAATAGCCTTGCTCGTATCCATTACCACCAAATGTATGTGTTCGTACTTGCACTGGATACCGAGTCCGATCGTAATCTACTAACATTGAAATCGCTGTAATTGAGATCAATGCCGAGCCTATGAACATCGCTTTCATTATTACCTCCTTTAGATTCCTTCTGCCATTTTTTTCTAATTGGGATTCTCTATTCCTCGTCCTCTATAGACTCATAAGGCAA
>CBDUWK010000172.1:0-5538 GCA_965370905.1 uncultured bacterium
AGTTATCAGGCAGAAATTCCCGGAATCTATAAGACTGCTGATGACGGGGTATGCAGATCTTAGTATCGCAATCGAAGCCATAAATCGCGGTTGGGTTTACAAGTTTATCACCAAGCCCTTCAATATGGAGGAGATGGTAATTACCATCCAAAGGGCTTTAGAATACTACGAGATAGTAAAACAGAAGAAATTCCTCGAAGAGCAGATAAGACAGCAGAACCAGGTTCTGGAAAGAAAGGTAGCAGAACGTACCAAGGATCTGCAAGAACTGACCGAAGAGTTGGCAGAAAAAAATAGAACTCTGTCTCAACAGAAAGAGGAAATCCGAGGACTTTACAGTCACTTACAGAGAAGTTTTTTAGGTACCATTACTTCGCTTCATTTTGCCCTCGAAGCGAAAGATGAGTACACCCGCGGTCATACCGAACGAGTATTCTATTACTCGCTGCATATGGGCAGAGAATTAGGACTGGATATCGAAGACATGGCCAATCTTAAATACGCTGCTCTTCTGCATGACTTAGGAAAAATTGGAGTTCCTGATTCCATTCTGTTGAAGCCGGGGAAACTAACGCATGGTGAGTACGATACCATAAAAACCCACCCCATCCTGGGAGCTTCCATTCTCGATCCTATTCAGTTTCTGCAACGAGTTAAAGACATCATTCGGCACCATCACGAACACTATGATGGGGGCGGATATCCTGACGGTCTGCGAGCCGACAAGATCAACATCCAGGGAAGGATAATAGCAGTCGCAGACGCGTTTGATTCTATGCGCAGCGATCGTCCTTACCGCGCCGCCCGTACCCAGATTCAAGCGTTAGAGGAGCTAAAGGAGAAAGCCGGCACACAGTTCTGTCCCCAATGTGTAGAGGCTTTCAACCGGGTTATCATCGAGATTGGAGATTTCTACGACGATCCATCTTTGGCTGAAAAATACAACGAAGAGTTGATGTTCATGGAATTCGACATTCCCGGAATGGCTGAGATTTTCCCGTTTAGGCACAAAGAGATCCTGGAACCTGCATAAATACTCGAAGATTCTAACATTAAACGCAAAAGAGGCTGACGGATTTAGTCAGCCTCTTTTACTCTGTAAATCATCTACTACTTCATCAAAACCATCTTACTAGAGGCTGTCATTTCACCTGAAGTCAGGCGATAGACATAAACGCCTGATGCCAGGCCGGAAGCATCGAAGTTAACTTCGTGCGCGCCGGCGTCGCGGTAACCGTCAACTATTGTGGCGACTTCGCTGCCGGTGAGATCGTAAACTGTCAGCATGACGAGGTTAGCCTCGTCCAACCTGTAGCTGATGGTCGTCGTCGGATTAAACGGATTCGGATATGCGCCCAATAAAGCAAATTCGCTGACAACAGCCGATTCGTCTGTATCGACACCTTCAAAGAGTTGATCCAAGGGATCACCTTCAACCTCCCAGAGTGCATAGCCGCTGCCATCGTCATCGGAGGACTTCTCAAAGGGGAAGCTGTCCCGAGCCCAGGCTGTAAGCGTGGATAAGTCACCGATGAACCAGACCATGTCATAGTTACCTGCAGGCCAGCCGGCTGGAATGGGCCAGTTCATATCGGGACGTGTGATGGCGAAACCACTCGGGAAGGTCAAGTTACGGTTGGGTACACCTGGAGGTGTTACCTGCGGTGGAATTTCTATCCACAGATCAAAGTTTTGCAGAGTAGCTTCGTTATTCTGCAGGAAAACGTCGAAGTTAATGAAACCTCCGCCAGCCGGTACCGGGGATCCGTAATTGTAGGTCAGTTGTACCGTGAAGTCCGGAATGGCGTCACCTCGGGAATAATGGATCTGGTAGTAGTTATTGATGGTGCCCTCGTTCCAGGTTACGTGCAGCGTATCGTCGATGCACGCAACCACGAATGGCCTGTAAGCCGGTCTGCCATCGGGGAAACTGATGATCGCATCCTGCCTCGCACCCGACCAATAATTACCGCCATCAGGCGAAACGGATATGTGTATTTCATTATCGCCGGTCAGGTGATCTTCATCCCAGACCACAATCACATTGCCCCGGGAATCCGAACCGAGATTGGGGATGTTGGCGCCGTTACCGTCATCGCAGCTGACCGTGATTTCCTGAGTTAGTCCGGTCCAGGTAGTACCGCCGTCATTCGAACCTGTATAATAAACCTCATAGTGGAAAGGCGATCCCGTATCCTGCGTCCCCTTCCATACCGCATGAAGGCGATGATTATCGCGGTCAGTAATAATTTGAGGATACAGTATAATCCTAAACGGCAGCGTTATCGGGGTATCGCCGTTGGTTCCACTCCAGGTGTTGCCTCCGTCGGTGGATATAGAGATATTCAGCGCGTCGTGGGTGGTAACGACGTCATCGTCTTCCTTCCACATGACATATAACTCATCGTTGGGACCAACTTCTATATCCGCGTAGGATGATGGACTTCCATCGGGGAAACTGACGATGGTTTCCGCCGTCTGAGAGGACCAGGTCTGACCACCATCAATAGAACGGGAGTAGTGAATCTCGCTTACTCCAGTGCCATACACCTGGTTCCAGACAACATGGATATCCCCATTGCTGTCCACGGCAATATCCGGATTGAAGGCGTTGTTGCCGCCAGCCATACTCAGGATCTGGTCTGCGGTTTGGCCTGACCAGGTGTTGCCGCCGTCGGTAGAAATCGAATAATGGATCTCATTGAAGCTAAGATCTTCTTCACCCCATACTACGTAGATATTATCATTAGGATCTACGGCTATTCCACTACCGTTTTCAGCATTCACGCCATCATCGTAACTGATGATGATATCTGCGCCGATAGCAGACCAGTTGCGTCCGTTATCCGAGGAACTGGAATAATGGATTTCCTGTTGCGTAGGATAACTCACCACCTTCTCGTTCCAGACCACGTGGATGGTTCCGTCACTGGTAACTGCCATGCGGGTATACCATCCCAACAGGTTGTCATCATAGCTGATGTACTGATCGGTGGCAGTTCCCGACCAGAACGCCAACGCTGCTGCTGCCGTGATAAGTATAATCACAAAACAACTTAACAAAGTTCGCATATCGTGCTCCCTTCTTTTTATTTAGCACACAGATGTATCACGGATATCGTACAATATAACAAATTTTAAAGCAAATTGCAAGCCAAAGACTATATCTGCGAGAAAAAGAGTGTAAGACATAACGCGCCTTATTTTTTTAGTTCTGATTTTCCGTACACAGCATCATTTTTCTGTACTGATGATAAAATAATGAATGCGGAACAGCAGATGAATCATGGTCTCGTACACTGTTTTTCAATAAAAAAAATGCTCATTCAACTTGACTTTACGGATACTAAATAGTAAATTTTAATTTTGTTACATTCTTATAGGGAGATTGGTCACCTCTATCTCAACACTTTAGGGGTTGGATTCGTGTAACCCAATAAATCGACCTCTAACAATCTATCTTTAAAGTATTCCTCGGTAGCTCAATTGGCAGAGCGGGTGGCTGTTAACCACTAGGTTGGGGGTTCAAGTCCCTCCCGAGGAGCGTAAAAGCCCTAAATCGTTTAGGGCTTTTACGCTCTGGGCAGGTGCAATATTCTCAAAACAAACCTGTCCAGTGAATTTGTTACCGGTATAGAGTTACAATATATAACACCATTTAATAGATATGCACACCCAAACTATCATGCTTTAAAACCACTTCATTAATCTTACCTGATTTATGAAGGAATGTAACCCAGTCTCTTAGATATTTCCAGGGCTGTGTCCTGTACCAGCGTTCCGTATTTCTTCCCGAAGTCTTTGGGGCTCCGGAATTCCGGAACGAAGAGGTCAACCAAACCGATTAGTTCGCCTGATTCGTCTCTGATTGGCGCGGCGATGTTACAAGTTGATTCGGTACCTACCTTGTGAGCATCGTAAGAAAAACCAGCCTCTCTAACCTGCCCTAGATCTTTCAGCAACGATGAAAATGAGTATCCCTCATCTTCGATAACAACCTTTCTTCCCTTCTCATCCATCAGTGTCTTGATTTCATCGTCGGAAAGGTTGGCGAGAAACATCTTGCCAGCGGCAGTTTTTGAGAGGGAGAGGCTTTCACCAAGTCTGGTATGAGCCCCTATCGGCTTCTTGGTTCTGACTTCGTCGCAGACTATCAAGCGGGCGCCTTCGAAATCCGGTGCGATAAATCTTGCAGATTCGCCAGTCTCTTCTGACAGTTTCTCCAGAAAAGAACCCACAACTTTCGTGGCGCGGACGTTGTTCAGAATTTTTCGCCCAATCTCGAACATCTTAAAACTCAGGCGATAGCGACCCTTGCGGTGATCCTGGTCAACGTAATTTTCGTTGACGAGGGTTGTCAGAATTCTGTGAACGGTGCTTTTGTTCATCCCTACACGTTCACCAATCTCTGTAACTCCCATACCCTCGACATTTTCGCCAAGCACTTCCATGATGGCCAGGGATTTAATCAGAGATTGTACTAGATGATAAGTTGGAGCCATAATCTTACTCTTTCCTTTTTTTAATGTTCCTATTTTGTATAGATGATAAAATATATAAAATAATTAAATGCAACTCAAGGACATTTTTACATAAATGTTTTAGATTCCGGTCATTAATTAACAGAAAGTAATCACGAAGAATAATACGAAAAAGCGGGATACAGAATATCTGGATCCCGCCAAGAAAGTTTTTACCTCTGAATTTTTATTTCAGTAGAATTACTCTCTTTTGTGACTTATGATCTTTGGCTTCAAGGTTTACAAAGTAAATGCCTGAGGCCAGATTCTCCGGTTTCCAGGTGATCTCCTTCGCGCCCGACGAGTGCCATTCGTCCTTCAAAGTTTCCACTAACCTTCCCTGCAGATCATAGACGGTAAGCTTCACAACACCAGCTTGTTTTACGTCGAATCTAATCTTAACGATAGGATTGAATGGATTAGGATATGGCTGGTATAGCTCAAACGATGACGGTTGAATCTCTCGGGGCTCTGACGGATCCACTCCAACCACGGATCCATTGAGGCGTTGGGAATAAATGTTCTTCACTTCCTCTTTTCCGGAAGATCTCTTATCCTCCCAAACTACCACGGCACCGCCATCGTAATCGTCTGTGAGTTGATGGTTCTCCTGCCATTGAAAGGCGTCGCAAATAATATTGCCATCTTCGATCCAATCATAGTTCCATCCCGGCACACTTTCAGTTGAAAGTTGACCATCTTCATCGAGATGGGTTCCATAAAGATCCGGAAACGAACCTGATCGAAAGTCAACCCATACGATATAACATCCTCCATTATCGTCACTCAATACCCTGGGATTTTTCTGATCGAGTTGTTCGGTTGACACCGGTAGCCCTGATTCCGGGAATAGCCTTTGCCCGTTCATATCCAGCTTTTGCACATAAATGTCCGTCAATGTGGTATCCGGACCCGGAGGCCGGAAGTCATCCCAGGTAATGATTATATCTCCATTGGTATCTAAGGCTAAGTCCGGCCCTAACTGGTCGTTGGTCTCCCTGATAACCTCAACCCCATC
>CBDUWK010000173.1:0-5536 GCA_965370905.1 uncultured bacterium
GCGGAATCACCCATCTCAGATGTTAAGCAAGCGGCCATGAATTCCGCAGGATAGTGAGTTTTTAAGTAGGCGGTCTGATATGCCACCAGAGCGTATCCTGCAGAATGACTCTTGTTAAAACCGTAAGAGGCAAAACGTTCTACATAATCATATATCTCACCGGCGATCTTGCTATCGATCTCCCTGGAAATCGCACCCTGGATAAATTCATTCTTAAGGCGCTGCATCTCCTTTATCTTCTTCTTCCCCATAGCGCGTCGCAGTATATCTGCTTTTCCCAGAGAAAATCCGGCGATATCTGAGGCAATTCGGATAACCTGTTCCTGATAGACTATAATGCCATAGGTTTCCTCTAAAATAGGGCGGAGGGATTCGTGCAGATATTCGATCTTCTCCCGGCCATGACGTCTGGCAATGTAAGAATCTATCATCTGCATGGGACCAGGCCGGTAAAGTGCGTTCATAGCGATTAAGTCTTCCAGTCTTTCAGGCTGCAATTTGGCCAGGTTATCCCTCATGCCCGAACTTTCGAACTGGAACACTCCTACGGTTCCCTTTGCGGAGAATAATTGGAATGTTTCTTCATCATCGAGGGGGATAGTGTCTGCATCGATTTTTATACCTCTTTGACTTAGCATGGAGATTGTATTCTCGATGACAGTGAGGGTACGCAATCCCAGGAAGTCCATCTTCAGAAGACCAACGGTATCGAGCCATTTCATATCCCACTGGGTGGTGGTTTCGCCAGTCTCAGCCGCTTTGAATAGAGGCACGTAATCCATCAGATCCCCGGGAGCGATAACGACTCCTGCTGCGTGGGTGGAAGCATTGCGATTTACACCCTCCAGCACCTTACTGATGTCGATCAGCTTCTGATAGGCAGGATTCGAATCGACCAGAGCGCGGAATTCGGATGCTTCATCGAGGGCGCGATCCAAGGTCATTCCCAGGATTGGAGGGATCAACTTAGCGAGACGGTCCACCTCACCGTAAGGCAGTCCCATTACGCGTCCCACATCCCTCACTACCGCCTTTGCCAGCATCTTCCCGAAGGTGATGATCTGGGTAACGGAGTCTTCTCCATATTTTTCCCGAACATAATCGATCACTTCACTTCGGCGATTATCAGAAAAGTCAATATCGATATCGGGCGGGGAGACGCGATCGGGATTTAAAAACCGCTCGAAAAGTAAGCCGTACTTTAACGGATCTATATTGGTAATGCCGAGACAGTAGGAAACCAGGCTTCCGGCGGCGGAACCTCTACCTGGACCGACGGGGATATTCTTGGAACGGGCGAAGTCTACGAAATCTTTGACGATCAGAAAATACCCTGAAAATCCCAGATCTTGAATTATTTTTATCTCGTGTTCCAGTCTCTGCATCGCTTCGTCAGTGGGTGCAGAATAGCGAACTTTTAATCCCTCATGAACCTGTCGGGCGAAGTATCCTGTAACGCCAAGTTCCTTGTCTTCGGTCCGAAGAGGATATTCCGGGAAGAGCTGCTGTGAAAAATCGAGTTCAAGATGGCATTTCTCAGCTATCTCTTCCGTGGTTTTCAGGGCTTCCGGCAGTTCCCGGAAGAGGGATTCCATCTCCTTCGGGCTGCGCATGTGATAGCCCGCGCCAGAAAACCTCATGCGTTGAGTTTCCGCCAGGGTCTTCCCTGACTGAATGCAGAGTAGAGCATCATGAGCCTCAGCGTGATCCTGCCGTAAATAGTGCACGTCGTTGGTTACTACCAACTTAACGTCCATCTGTTTCCCGAGCTGTACCAGCGCCTGGCTGGCGATTGCCTCATCATTGATCCCGTGGTTCTGTAATTCGAAGTAGAGATCATCGCCAAAAATATCTTTCAGTTTGGATGCTGCCTGGTAAGCGTTTTCTTCTCGACCCTGTATCAGTAATTGAGGAATTTGGCCTTTAAGGCAGGCTGTCAAGCAGATAAGTCCTTCATGATAACGCTCCAGAAGTTCCCAATCGATGCGGGGTCGGTAGTAAAATCCTTCCCGAAAGCCCAGCGAACTGAGTTTTATGAGGTTGTGGT
Organism: uncultured bacterium; assembly: GCA_965370905.1. Lineage (GTDB taxonomy): Bacteria > Electryoneota > B3-LCP > B3-LCP > B3-LCP > JALGVT01. The sequence goes on from CBDUWK010000173.1 coordinate 2,048, forward strand.
AACCGGTTTCATCCCTGGCGAGCAGAACGAGGTGCGAGGAAGCGTCTTTTATTCCCGTGGAAGCATTTCTATCGCCCCTCTTGCCGGGCGCCAGGTACAGTTCAGAACCGATGATGGGCTTGATTTCCGCCTTCCGGGCTTCCTGGTAGAATTCAATGGCTCCGAAGAGGTTGCCGTGATCGGTCAGGGCGATGGCGTTCATGCCCATATCTTTGGCTGTACGAACCAGATCCTTTACCTTGGCGCATCCGTCCAAGAGCGAATAATCAGAGTGGTTGTGGAGATGGACAAAGCTCATGGAGATTTGTATAGTTTACTATAATTTATGATTTAAGCTATTGATTTATAGTTAATTACAATTCGGGGGAGTGATAACTGTTAATATAGAACAGTTCAGGGTGATAGTCAAGTAAAAAGGTGGGAGGAATCTCAGAGGATACTCGATATACAGCTTTATCGAACACTCTAAGCGATTCTGCTTAGCTCGCATTTCACTTGATTTTTGTACCATCCTGTATTATCTTTAATCTGAAATTAATCACAAGACCACCACCTTAATCTGCCCTTTAAGCGGCAGGTTAATTTATATAAACGAGGTTCACTGCATGCCGCATCCATTGGAATCATTATTCAGACCAAAATCAATCGCCGTTGTCGGCGCTTCTTCAAATCCAAACAAGTTGGGTTACGTTCTGTTGAAGAACGTCATCGATTACGGTTTTAAAGGAGATCTGTACCCGATCAACCCGTCGGGCGGCGAGATCATTGGTTATCAAGTCAAACCCTCTCTGAGCGACATCGGCGAGCCCGTCGATCTGGTTTTAATCAGCATACCCGGTCCTGCTGTACCCGCAGTGATTAGAGAAGCTGGGGAGACCGGTTGCAGGAATGCGGTGGTGCTCTCTTCCGGTTTCGGAGAGATGGGAGGCGAGGGGGGATCTGCCCAGGAAGCGATAGAAGAAGTTTGCAAAACCACAGGTTTGCGTGTTTTGGGTCCCAATTGTATGGGGGTGTACAACAATACCGACGACCTGAACGGAACCTATTTCTGGAAACTGCCCCGCATAAAGGGGAACGTTTCCTTTATCAGCCAGTCGGGCGCTTTCGGTGGTGTGATGTTCAACGAAATCCGAGCCCAGGATATGGGCGTTTCGAAGTTCTTCTCCATCGGTAACCAGGTCGATATTACCCACGCGGATTTACTGGAGGCGCTGGCCGAAGATGAAGATACCGGTGTTATAGGTCTCTTTATCGAAGGAGTAAAGGACGGCAGCAGGTTCCTTGAAGCCTTATCTAAGGTTACTGTGGATCGCCCGGTGGTTGCTTTTAAGGGGGGGAAGACGGACGCAGGGCTGCGCGCTGCTGCATCGCATACCGGATCGATGGCAGGCAGCTATGATGTGTACCTAGCAGCTCTGGAAGATGTTGGAGTCATCATCGCCGAGGAATCCGAAGAGTTCTTCGATGCCCTGATGGTTCTCTCCAGGCAGAAAGCCCCGCAGGGAAATCGAGTCGCCATAATGACTATTTCGGGTGGACCTTGCGTAGTTTCCGGTGACGTGTGTGAACGACTTGGAATCGAGGTGCCGCCGTTGTCGGATGAACTGCAGCAGCAGGTTCTGGAATTGACGCCTCCTTTCGCGGCGCCCAGCAACCCCGTGGATATGACGCCACAGATGAACCCAGATAATTATGAGGCATGCGTCGACTTGGTCGTCGGTCAGGAGAATATCGATGGAGTCATCGCTCTGAATGTGGGGCTGGATCAACCGAAATTTGCAGAGGCTTTCGTAAAGGCTGCCGACAAATACGATAAGCCCATAACCTGTTTCACCATCGATACTCCTGAAATCACAAAAATCCTCAAAGCAGCCAACGTGCCTATTTATCCAACGCCTGAACGAGCGGTACACGCTTATCACGCTTTGGTTCGCTTTGCTGATCGTAATAAATCGGATAAATTTACCCATAAATTAGAAATCAACTCCGCTTCGGGAATTTTAAAAGATTACCTGACCGGTACGAAAGATGACGTCGTTCCGGAAGCTGTATCAAAGAAGATATTGGAAGAGTACGGCATCCCTGTAGTTGACGAACAGGTGGTAAAAATCTACAGCTCTACGGTTAGAGCTGCCCAGGATATAGGTTACCCTTTAGCCCTTAAAGTGCATTCGACACAAGTCACTCATAAAACCGATGCCGACGGTGTCATCCTGAACCTTAAGGACGAGACTGAACTGCGGGAAGCCTGGGAAAAATTGAACCAGAAATTCCCCGCGAACGACTACCTATTGCAGCGGATGGTACCTGCGGGAATTGAACTGATAATTGGCGCCAAGAGGGACGCGGCTTTCGGGCCGGTGGTGGCGGTTGGTTTGGGAGGCGTTTACGTGGAAATTTTCGAGGATATCGCCCTCGGTGTGTGCCCGGTTACCAGGCAGCAGGCGAAACGGATGATCAGTTCCTTAAAATCGAGGAAAATTTTAGAGGGGTATCGCGGCCAACCGGGAATGAATCTCGATGCCCTTGTTACTACTATCCAGCATGTATCCGATTTCATGCTCGCAAATCCTGAGGTGATAGAACTGGACATCAATCCGATGATCGCTTACAACGAACATTTAGTGGCGGTGGATGCGCTTATTAAGGTGCATAGATGAAGAGTACATAGATTTTGTTGAAGGATAATGGATATTGGTAGGGGCGCAGCCCCGAAGGGGTAAACAGGCTGCACCCCTACATTCTAATCCTCCGAATTTAACAAATCAATGATGCATCTTGCCGCCCGGCATCTTTTGCTCCTTAAGACCTTCGGGGAGATCGAAATAGTCTGCCGGAACGTCTTCCGATTTGAAACTCGTGAGCTCCGTTATATTGGCGGTGCCGTCTGCGTCGTAGTGGATCGTTTTAACCGGCAGTCCATAATAGATTTCTGATTCTTCGCCAGCGGCATGTGGCTTTGAACCTACCCTGAAGAACGACATCTCCTGCTGTTTGAATTCGTCGAAGAAATCTCCCATACCCTCGAGTGCCTTAAATTCTTCGGCTTTGACGCCTAACTCTTCCCAGCCGACAGTCCAGACGTCGAGTTCCTTCTTGCCCTCACGAACGCCCTCATAATGATCACATTTCCAGGATCCTACTTCTTCTCCTGAGGCGACCTTTTTATAGGTCATCACAGGTTCCTCTTCCGGCATGTTACCCTGCATCATCTTCTTCATCATCTCCTGCTGTTCGGGCGGGAGGTTTTTCATCTGCTCCTGCATCTGCTTCATGGCTCCGTCCATCTGCTGCTTGAGGTTTTGCAGATCCTGCTTGGTCATCTGCATGTAACTGCCTTCCTGGTTGTCGATGATCCACAGCAGCTCCTTATCCATGCGGAAGATGGCGATCTGGTCGACGTCAGCGCCCTTCATGTTGATGCGAAGGCCGTTTTCGGAGATGAAAGCTTCCTGGGTGGAGCTGTTCTCTGATTGATCTCCGCTCCTG